>CAZXHP010000040.1:17885-22587 GCA_964639655.1 uncultured Mariniphaga sp. | reverse complement strand
CTAAAAATGATTGGAATTTTTATTACTCAATTACTCCATTATTTGAGAACAATAAAAGAGAGGGAGTTAAACTCAAATGACAGACATGAAAGATGATTTGTTTGATTTTAATCAGGATAAAGTCTTGCCGGATTTTACCTGGAATAGTAACGATGTACTAAAAAAGCCCTTCAATATCCCGTTCAATTCCGTTATTGGTCGAACGTTCGTTCTGTTCGGCAAAATTGCGGAAGCGCCAGGTAAAGGAAAGGGTAAAAACTCTCGATTCGTTTACAAATTCGCGTTTCTGGTAAAATGATTCGCTGGTGGTTTCCAGTGAGAAGTGCCTTGTATTCAGTAAATCACCAACATTAAAACTGATTGTGCCATTGTTGTTCAGCACATTTTTCCGGAGTCCGAGGTTCATGCTGAAAACCGGATCGATTTTTCCCTGCGGAATAATTCTTGGCCCCCAGTAGTTGGCGGAAATCTGGGTGCGGAACCACTTTGGAATGTTCATATTACCGAGTAAACTTACCGTCCAAGAATAACTCTCGTTATTATACGGATTGCCTTCAAGTTCACCTTTTACCACGGAGTAGTAATAATTTCCCGAAAGGGTGACATCGGCGTTTGGGCTAAAACTGTAATAGTTAATGAGCTCGATACCAGTGTCGTTAACAGTGTTTGAATTGTTCCAGGTAACCATAGCACCCTGGTCGAAAGGGACGAACAACCGTGAAATTCCGTTTCCGGTTTGCCGGTGAAATACACCGCCGGTAACTGTAAAGCTTTCCCACGAGCGAATGTAATTCATTTCAAAATTGTTGGTAAATGCCGGTTCAAGGAACGGGTTTCCCAAACGAAGGTTATAAAAATCCTGCGCGTTCAGGAACGGCATCATGGATTCCAGTCCCGGACGCTGGATCCGCCGGCTGTAGCTCAATTGCAAGTCGTGGTTGGCCGACAGTTCGTAGTTCATAAACAGGCTTGGGAAAAGGCCAAAATGATCGTTTGTTGCAGTGGTGTCGGTGGCCGGAATAAAATTTTCATCGTTAAAGAAACCCTTTCTCAAACCATGTTGCTGAAATGTTTTCAATGTGGTGAATTCGGCTCTTAAACCAACCATGTAATTGAACCGGCCCTCATTAGTATTCCGGAAGATAAGGTACCCTGCATAAACATTTTCATCGCGGGTAAACCTGTTGTTGATGGGCATACCATCAAGAATAACCTCTTCGTAAATATTGGTACTCAGATTCAGTTGCCCAAAATTCTGCGACCTGTCGTCGTGCCGGAGGGTACTTTTTAACCCGGTTTCCAGTTTTATCTGATCACCGAAGTTTTGACTGTAGTCCAGTTCAAAAACCAGTAACCGGGCAGAAAGCGGGCGTTCATAAAACTGGTCCTGAAGTTTTTCCTCCACTTCATTCATATTTTCGTCGAAATATTGCTGATTAAAATATTCAATTCTGTCCTGCGAGTCCCAACTGGCAGTGGCGTTTGCGGAAAGCGATTTACCGTTGCCGTCATTCCAGCTGTAGCCGGCGCCAATCTCGTAATTCATTCTGCTCTGGTCTTCTTCCAAAAATCGGACGTACATGCTGTCCAAAACCGGGAAAACGGAAAAACTGCGAATATTGTAAATTCTTTCCCTGTCGCGACTTCGTGCATTTACAGTTGAAAAAGCCCGGACACTGCTGTTATCTGTTAGTTCATATTCGGCGCCGAAACGAACGAGGTGGGAATGGTTAAAGTTCTCAGTATAATAGTCCTGATCCACAAAAGGCGACTGAGAACCGGTGAACCGCTCGCTGAAGCTTTTGTTTTCCTCCCAAAACTCCCGGTATTGGTAAGAATAATTTGAAAATAAGTTCCACCTGTTCTGCCGAAGGTTTAAATTCACTCCTCCAGTGTATTTGTTCCCGGTTCCCGCAGAGAGGTTAAACTGCCCGTTAAAACCCTGCATTTTTTGTTCCCTGAGCACCAGGTTTATGATCCCTCCGATTCCTTCAGCATCGTAACGTGCCGATGGATTGGTAATCAGTTCAATGTCTTTAATGGCATTGGCAGGAAACTGATCCAGGATGGATTCGTTATAATCCGACGAAAGGTTTGTTGGCCTGCCGTTTATGTAAATCATAATATTTCCGCTGCCCAGCATCGAAATATTTCCCTCCTCGTCAACCTGCACCGAAGGAAGTGTTTCCAACAATTCCATGGCTGTTCCGCCTTCAGCAAATGTCATGTTTTCAACGCTGTAAATCCGTCGGTCAGCTTCGCTCCGGAACAGGGTTGCCGCAGCCGTTACACTCACTTCATCAATTTGTTCCATAGAAGGCTGAAGAGAAATTTTTCCAACATTTTTTGTTTCGTTATCTATGTTTACAGACTCATAATGAGGATTATACCCTACAAAACTGATTCTGATCAGATGCTCTCCTGAAAGTGTGGTTTTCAAGTTAAATCTGCCGTCAAATTCGGTAATTCCTCCTGTATAAATTGTACTGTCCGGCAATTGAAGCAAAGCCACCTGGGCATATTCAACAGGTTCTCCGGTACTTTTATCGTTTACCAGGCCCGTTAGTCTGTTCTGTGTAAAAGCATTATTCAAAAAAAAGAAAAGAAGAACTACAATCAGCAGTATTTTATTTGGCATTTTTGTTTATATCAATTTTTATTAAAACTGTTTTTTTCCCCATGCTTCAATCTATCAAGGCTATATATAATACATATCTGTATCGTATCTGGTTTAAAGCACAAGACAAAGGTTAACAGTTTCTTAATGCAGCTATTCTTTTATGGAGTTGGAAATGAGTTTTTTAAGCCTTCGAAAATTTCATGCACCACCAGGCAGGTTTCACAATCTTTGTGCGACAAACTGAGAATTTGGATAAAACGTTTGCGGTCGGTGTACAGGTATTCGCGGCAGGCGTTGGGGCGGCTTTCGTAAACCATGCAGCAATCAGACAGATGATTTTTTGGAAAACCAGGTAAAATAAGCATCCGCAATTCTGTTTCAGAAGTTTTATTCTCGCTATTTTTGCCTTCAAATGATATCGAAAATATGAGAGCTGTTTTAATTATTCTGTTTGTTTTTGGGTTACACCAAATTGTTTGGAGCCAGGAAGGATTAATTATTTTGCAAAACGAATCCATCGAATTTGAAGCCGATGGTTTTTACATTAAGAAGGTTGAAGATGTCCGGGCAAATAAAGAAAACATCGGTTTTGTGCAAAAGGGAGTATTCAAAAAAACGAAAATCGATGCAAATCTGAAAGGTGGCGTAGAAAAGGCCGTTTACAACTATCTGAAAGAAAATTTCAGACAAGATACCAAAGGTGTTCCGATTGTGATCCGCATAACACAACTTGAGATTTCAGAAACCCCGGGTTTGCCGGTTACAGGGAAAGCCGAAATAAAAATTGATTTTTGCAGGGAGAAAAACGGAAGTTTGGGAAAATTGTACAATGCCGAAGCGTATGTTGAGAAACCCGCAGTAAATGTGTCCAAAACGCATGAAGAACGAATCCGGGAGGTCATTGTAAGTTGCCTGGAAAACTTTAACAATTCCGACTGGGAAACGATCGCTCCGATGTTTTTTAAGAAAAGTGAGAAAAATTAATATTTCTGTTTCATTTCCTCAAAAATTTCATACACTACCGGGCAGGTTTCACAGTTTTTGTGCGACAAACTGAGAATTTGGATAAAACGTTTGCGGTCGGTATGCGGGTATTCGCGGCAGGCTTTGGGACGGTTTTCGTAAACCATACAATAATTGTCGGGCAACAAAAACGGGCAGGGCTGAGAGTTAAAAACGAAATCACCGTCTTCATCCGTTTTTACATATTGTTCCAGAAAAGCAGAAGGTTTCATTTTTAAATGTTTGGCCAGCCGGTCGATGTCTTTGTCAGTAAGGCGTGGCCCGATGGTTTTGCAGCAGTTGGCGCAATCGAGACAACTGAATGAACTAAAAACTTCGTGATGCAAACCGTGCACTACATCGTCCAGGTTTTTGGTTTTTTTCTTTTTTAGTTTTTTAATAAATGCTGCGGTTTCCTGCCTGCTTTTATCGGTGAGCAGTTTCAGTTCTTCGGGCGATTTATATGCTACTTTTTGCATCACGAAATGGTATGAACTTCAACAATTTTTTGTTTTGGCGGCCTTCTTTTTCGGGCCTGGGCCAGAAACAAACCGGAAATGACCACCAGAATTCCAAGTATTTTCTGAATACCAAGTTCCTCTTTCAAAATAAAAAAAGAAAGAATGGCTACAAAAACCGGAATAAGGTTCACAAATGTATTGGAGCGGTTCACCCCAATTTGCCGAATACTTTGGGTGAATAGTACGAAGGCCAGGGTGGAAGCAAAAACAGCCAGCAGAATGATGGCCCGGAAAGCCTGCGGATGAAACGGCGTGGCCAAAAAATCGTTCAAATCAACTACCAGCCAAACAGGCAGGAACAGCGCTATTCCGATAATATTCTGGTAGGCAATAATGGTTAGTGTATTGTATCGTAAAACCACATGCCGCAATACAATGGAATAACCGATGGCTGCAAAAACCGCCAGAAACTCCAGCCCCACTCCAATTGGAGCTGCATCGAAACGAAATTTGCTGTTGAAAACAACCAGGGCAACGCCCAGAAAAGAAAGCACAAACCCTGCAATGTTTTTCCAGGTTACTTTTTCGCGAAAAAAATACCAGGCGGCAATGGGCGACA
>CAZXHP010000040.1:0-17785 GCA_964639655.1 uncultured Mariniphaga sp. | reverse complement strand
AGTGCGGTAAAATAAGCCAGTAATTCTTTGTTCTTCATCGGTAAAAAAACTGGCCACAAAAATAGCCTTTTATGCCGATTTTCAGCTGAAATTTTTGGCGTGCGGAGTTTGATATTTTATTTCGGAAAAATGAAAAAGTGAGTAAGTGAGAACTGCCAATAAAATCCCGTAAATATTTGCATCCAGCTCAAAAGGAAGTTCCAGACCACTGATAATAAGCGACAATGTGGTTGTTCCGCCAACAATCATCGACCAAAAAGCTCCGCGGGAGCTTCTGGTTCTCAGAAAAATACCAGCCAGCACCGGAATGAATAATCCGGAAACCATAAACGAATAGGAATGCAGCATAAGTTCCAGCACATTGGGGACTTTCCAGGCCACCAGCAATGCTGTAACGCCCAGAAACAAAGTGGTTCCCTGCGAAAGCAGCATAATTTTTCCGGAATTGTGGCGGTTAAAAATGTCGGTAATGAGATTGCCTGAAGCAGCCATCAAACAACTGTCGGCCGTGGACATGATGGCTGAAAAGTAGGCCGATAAAATTAAACCGGTGAGACCGATGGGAAGAATGTTGCGCAACAAAAGCGGCAGTCCCATTTCAGGGTCGAATGTTCCCCCGACGCTTCCGCCGATAATTCCGGTTTCGAAAGCAGCTTTGGCAAACAAGCCGAGAATGACTCCGGTAAAAGCCATTACCGGATATTCGAACAATCCCGCCACAAACCAGGCCCGCTGGGCAGTTTTGCGGTCGCCGGCTGCGTAAATCCGCTGGTAAAGCGTCATCCCGATAAACCAAATGGGAACGATGGTGATAAACCAGTTTACAATTTGCTGCCACCTGATGGCCGACAAGTCAAAAAAGCTTTGGGGCAAAGTTGCCTGAAGGGTTTCGTATCCGCCAATTCCGAAGTAGGCAACCGGCAGCCCGATAAAAACCAGGCCTCCCATCAGTAAAATCCATTGATAGGTGTCGGTGTAAATCACCGCTTTTATTCCGCCAATGGCTGTATAAAGCACCGCAATGGCGCCCATCAGAATTAATGCATTTTGCATGGAAATATTCGGGAAAGTTGCCGAAGCAAGTTTGGCGCCGGCCAGAATCTGCGAACTGGTAAACCCCAGGTAACCTATGGCGGAGATAATTCCGGCCAAAAGCGCAACCCGCCCGTTGTACAAGTGCTTTAAAAACTGTGGAAACGATAGAAATTTATGCTTTGCTGCCAGTTTCGACACTTTGGGGATAAGCAGCACCGCACTGAGCCACGCGCCGATAAGTCCGGTGAAAAGCAGCCAGGTTCCCGAAAGTCCCATCATAAATCCCAGTCCGCCCAACCCAATTGAAAATCCGCCGCCCACATCGGTGGCCACTACCGACAAGCCAATATGAAAGGAGCTCATTTTCCGACCCCCCACAAAATAGTCGTCAGCAGACTTGTTTTTACGCATAAAATAAAAACCAATACCCAGCATTGCTGCCAGGTAAAGTCCAAAAATCGCGTAATCTATCCAGTGCATGAACCTACTTTGAATCTGAATTTATTTCAAATTGAAGAGGTGGATCGGAGTGCCTGATTTCACCTTTGGACAAAAGCCGGTTAACCAGCTCCAATCCTTTTGAATAGGATAATTTCAACTCTTTAACAACTTCTCCCAAAAAACTCGGTCCGTTTTCATTTAAAAATTCAACAATTTTTTCTTCTGTTATTTCTCTTTTTTCACTCATATTTTTCCTTCCAGTCAAAAATTTACCCATTCGGTGTTAAATCGTCAGGTACCGGTAATCCTTTTTCGTAGAGTTGAAACCGTTTGCAGTTGGTCCAACCCTTGGCTCCCCGGTTGCAAAACACATTTCTAACCAAAAAAATGGGTTTTTTCACTTCACTGTTTTCATTCTGATATACGGAGCACTCTCCGGCATATTTACATAGTTTTCCCAAATGCATATTACAACTGTTTATAAAAGATGTTCATACTTTCAATACTTCCGGCAATATTGGTATTGTTCACCAAAGTGCCACTGTATTTATAACCGGCTTTTAAGAATGTTTTGTTCATTCCGGGTTCAGCCAGCCGGGCAACAGTATAAACAGTCTTAATCCCTTCTGCGTTCATCTCCTTCTCCATAAAGCTGAGCAGGTGTGAAGCAAGATTTTGGCCCCGATACTCCGGCAAAACTGCAAAATCAGTCATTTCGGCATTTTCGTTGTCGAAATCGGTTTCGGCAGTTGACACTCCAATAAGTTTCCCTTTGTCCCACACACCAAAATAAACAGCACTTTTGCTGCGCATGGTTTCCAAAATATATTCCGGCTTGTGTACCGGAAACGGATAAGTTTCGAAAATACGCTTTAATATCTCGGTAACCTGCACCGCATCGTCTTCATTCAATTTTCTGATTTCGAACCCGTTAAGACCATTCACACGGCTCTGCCCGTTCACCGAATCAATTAAGCCGGAAAACGTTTTCAACAATTTTTTTGGTGATTTTCCCCTCTTTTTGTCGAAAAATTTCGAAGCCATCACACAATCGGTTTTGCCGTTATAATACTTCGGAATAAAAGCTTCCACTTTGTATCCGTTCAGTATAAAATCGGGCAAATCGCCGGTGTGAATCTTGGTGATTATTTTAGAATAGCCACCTTCTTTGGCCAGCCGATCGAGTTCGGGCAAAACTTTATGATTGTCGGCAGGGTCGTATTTCAGCAAAAAAACCCTGTCGTTTGACTTTCCGTATTGTACTGTCGAGTTTCCTATCTTTTCAATTTTATCCGTCATTGTTATCCCTTCTGTTATAGCGTTCATTATTATCGGGAACCAGTGAAATGGCGTCGTCGTAATCCGACAACAGCTGTTCAATCCCAATTCCTTTTTGTTCGTCAGGTTCTTCCAGTTGCAAATCGAGGTTGCACTCTTCGCAATTGCGGTCGCAAAATTTCGATTC
This sequence comes from uncultured Mariniphaga sp., assembly GCA_964639655.1. Classification (GTDB taxonomy): domain Bacteria; phylum Bacteroidota; class Bacteroidia; order Bacteroidales; family Prolixibacteraceae; genus Mariniphaga. The sequence goes on along the minus strand of CAZXHP010000040.1, from coordinate 14,844 downwards.
GTAGCTTTCCGGTTCGGTATAAGTAGTTATAATTCCTTCGTAGTTGCGCAACACAACTTTATTGGTTGACCACGAAATGATGTAATTGGGCATTACGGGAATTTTTCCGCCGCCGCCCGGCGCATCGATTACGTAGGTTGGCACCGCAAACCCCGAAGTATGTCCAATCAGGCTTTCCATAATTTCAATTCCTTTGCCCACCGGCGTTCTGAAATGCGCCAGACCTTCGGAGAGGTCGCACTGGTAAAGGTAATACGGGCGCACCCTGTTTTGTACCAGTTTATGTACCAGCTTTTTCATAATTCGCGGACAGTCGTTCACATCGGCCAGCAGCACCGACTGGTTCCCCAGCGGAAATCCGGCGTCGGCAAGTTTGGCCAGCGCCTCCCGCGATGAAGCTGTAATTTCGCGCGGATGGTTGAAATGGGTGTTAATCCAAAGCGGCTGGTATTTTTTCAGCACTTCAATCAATCCGTTGGTAATGCGGTAAGGTAAAACCACCGGCATGCGCGTTCCTATCCGAACTACTTCCACATGCGGGATAGCTGTAATTTCAGAAAGCAGCCAGTCGAGGTAACTGTCGGAAAGCATAAACGGGTCACCGCCCGAAAGCAGCACGTCGCGCACCTGCGGCGTATTTTTAATGTATTCGATCCCTGTCAGCAACTGCTCTTTGGATGGAATGGAATCCACATCGCCCACTTTTCGTTTGCGGGTGCAGTGCCGGCAATACATGGAACAGATGTTACTTACGTGAAACAAAACCCTGTCCGGATAGCGGTGGGTAATTCCTTCCACCGGGCTGTCGGTATCTTCCGAAAGCGGGTCCTCCATATCGGTTTTCAAAACTGTTAACTCGTTTATGTTGGCAAAAGCCTGTTTAAAAACCGGATCGTTTTTGTAATTATCCGTATCGATTAACGAAAGGTAATAAGGTGTTACCGACAGCGGAAACCTGTCCAACGTTTCTTTCATCAGTTTTTTATCCTCTTCCGGAAATTGAATTCCCGAAAGCAATTCAAATTTTTCGATAGTTTTTACTGAATGTTTTAACTGCCATTTCCAATCTTTCCAGTTCGAAATATTACTTTCCGGTCTGATTCGTTTGGCAATTTCCTGTTGCGTATCATTAAATATTTCCATAAAATAGTTTCTATGCGAACAAAAATAGTGATTATTATTCAGGTAACCAATGATTTTTACTAGTAAACAATCAATAACATTAACCACAATAATCTTAAAAACAGCAGTTTACTCCAAATACTATCAATATGGAATTAAAGGGGTTTAACAATGAATTAATCTGTTTTTGTTTTTACAGGAATTATTTTCAGGTTTCTGAACCGTTTTTCCCTTCGAAATAGTCATCACTCGAAATCAGCGGAAAAGCCTCCACTTCATCAATTTCCAGTAATTCAACCAAAAGTTCAAGGTTTTTCTGAATGCCTAAAATTTTATTTTCATGTAGTTTTTCCAGCTTTTCTTCGAGTTTTTCATGCAACAGGGCAGGCATTTTTTCCATCAGTTTATCGCCCTTCGAAGTAAGTGCAATGGTGACCACCCGCTTATCGCCCGTTTTTGGTAACCTGGCAACTAATCCTTTTGTTTCCAACCTGTTTATTATTCCACTTGTAGTGCTTGCATTCAGGTTCAAAAATTTACGAATTTCACCCTGCCCCGCCTGAAAGTTCCCGGCGTCGCGCAAATAATGGAGACACAAAACCTGGGGAATGCTCACGCCGTATTCCTTCTCAATTTTTTTTGATTCGAGATTAATAGACCGAACTATTTTTCGGATTTTTATCAAAATTTCAGTAGTGTCCATATCTTTAAAAGGTGAAATTTTCATTCAAATTAAGCTATTTTAAACGAATTTCTGTCAAAATGTTCAGATTACAACAACAATTCCATAAATTTGAAACTTGAATTCATAAATCTTAAAAACCAGTGAATGATGATTAAAAAAATGACAATCAAGTATTTATTTTTTGCGGGGATTGTGGCTTTTATGGCCCAGTCTTTTGCGGGTTGTACAACGGCCCCCAAAGAAAAGTTTATCGGGCTGCAGTTGTATTCCCTTCGCGACGACATGAAAAAAGACGTTCCGGGAACCGTAGCCAAAGTGGGTGAAATGGGCTACAAGTATGTGGAAGCTGCCGGTTATAGCGATGGCAGGTTTTACGGCCTGACTCCGGCTGAGTTCAAAGAACTTTGCGAAACCAGCGGATTGCAGTTCCTTGGTTCTCATACCGGACCACACTTGCCCGACTCGGCAAACTGGGATAAAACAATGGCCTGGTGGGATGAATGCATCGATGCCCATGCAGCCGCGGGTGTTACCTGGATTGTTAAACCCTCGATGGGCCAAACCGGGTACAACAGTCTTGAAGGATTAAAGCGTACCTGCGAGTATTTTAATTTAATTGGCGAAAAATGCAATGCAAAAGGCATTCGGTTTGGCTACCACAACCACGCCAAAGAGTTTACCACCGAACTTGAAGGCAAACCGGTTTACGACTGGATGCTGGAATTGACCGACCCGCAAAAAGTGATGTTCCAGTTAGACCTGTACTGGATAGTTGAAGGCGGCAAAGACCCGCTGGACTATTTCAACAACTATCCCGGCAGGTTTGAAGTCTGGCACATTAAAGACAAGGAGGAACTCGGCGCCAGTGGTATGATTGATTTTGAAAGCATATTTGCTGCCCGTGAGCAATCAGGCGCTCAATATGGTGTTGTGGAAGTGGAACAATACAACTTTGAGCCGGTTGTCAGCTGTGAAAAGAGCCTCGAATTTTTAAAAGAAGCTGAATATGTAGATTTTTATTAACCTAAAAATTTACTATAAAAAACCCGTGGCAGAATTCATTTGACCACGGGTTTTTTTATTCTCAGAATTTTCCGAATTTAAAGGTGAGTCCAAAATGCAGGCCTCTCAACACGTCTTCATCCATTCCCAACAAATCGATATTCGAAGTGTAACGATAACTCAGCGTTGCTGCCGTCCGGAAAAAACGGGCGAGGTTAACTTCCAGCTCAACCGCCGGCTCGACAACAAAAAAGAAATCGCCTTCGGAAGAATCGTAATAAGGATGATCCCAAAAACCCGGGGCGTAATGTTTTACCAATCCTGCACCACCAACACCAAACAACACCGGGAAAGTAATGTGCACCGGTTTTAATCCGCCTAAAATGGGTTCGATAAAAATTCCGCCGTACCCTCCTGCAAGTGAGTACCTAATTTCGGTTTCATCCATCCACCCGTAATTGTCCAAATCGTTTACAAACCCGTAACCGGCAAGTCCTACTGCTGTGGAATGGTTAAAAATAAGCGCTGCCCGGCCTCCTGAAACCAGAGCATCTTTTCCATCGATTTGCGAATATCCGAAAGAAAATCCACCGTAAAATCCCATACTTTTTTGGTTGGAAAACAGGGTTTGAATTTCATTGTCGTTGTAATCGTCTTGTGCGAAAGTAACGACCACTGCCAATACTAACGCAAAAAGCATTGTTAATTTTCTCATAGCTAAAAAATTTAAAAAAATGTTTAATGTTTCTGTTTTAAGTTCTGATTCTGTGTGAGGGTTAAAACAGGTATTTTACGGTGAGTGCAAAATCGGGCAACCTGACGTCAAAACCGTATCTTCCAAAAACATCCAGATAAGGTTTTACTTCAAGCCCAACTTTTACAGGCGCCTCATAAAAAAGATATTCCACCCCAACTACCCCGTCTATTCCGGCGAGAAGGGAACGCCGGGTTTCATCGAACCGGGTACTTCCCTGAAAAGTCGTTTCATCCCAGCTTTGGAAACCAAAATGAACACCGGCGCCGTAAAAAAACACCAGTTGATAGGAAAACGGGAAAAGATCGTATTGGTAGAATTCGGATAACGCATGTAGCTGAACACCCCGGTCGCGGACTGAAAGCAGCGCTCTTAACGCGTGCGTTTCGCCGGTATAGTAGCGGTATTCTATTCCCGGATTGATCCACCCGGCACGAATACCGGCCGCTTGTTTGAACCCCTGGGCATTAACACCGGTAACGGTTAAAAAGAAAACTGCCAAAAACAAAATCCGTTTCATGAGTTGCCTGTTTACGGGCCTAATTTACCTAATTTTTATGAATTACACCGCCGGAACCCGAAACTTGTGATTCCACAACAGGGTTACCTCCATAGAAGACATTTCCGCTGCCCGAAATTACAGCTTTTAAACGCCGTTCCACGTAAACCCACACATCGCCGGAGCCGGAAATTTTTGCATCGCAATCGCGTACGTCCAAATCCCAGGCATCGATTTCGCCCGAGCCGCTGATTACCATATCGGCAACCCGCGAAGTACCCGATATATACAAAAGCCCCGATCCGGAAACCACTGCATCGACGGAAAGGGCATCGACAGCCGTTTCGATGGAACCCGACCCGGAAATTACCAACCCGATTTCATCGCCCTCAAAAAAACCGGTTGTAATACTGCCCGAACCGCTTTGAACAACTCCTTCAATAAAAGGCATTGTAACAAATACTTCGATAGGTAACCTGTTTCTCAAACTTTTCAGGCCCCGGGTATGAATTTTTAAATTGCTTCCCCTTACATCGGTTTCAATATAAGGCAAAAGATTTGATTCGGCACGAACCATAACGTCGAATTCGGGCCCTGAAGAAATGTGAACTTCAAAATTTCCTTCGGAACTTACCGATGAAAATGCGGAAGTAAGGCGGGCTTCATTTACTGCAATTCCATTCCCCCGGATAACCAAATCATCGATACAGCCGGTAGTTGCAAACATCAGTAATACCGCACCTGCAACAAACAGTTGAATTGTTTTCATGTAAAAATTGTTTTGTTTTTCTGTTTAAAATAGCTTTAGTACAAGACTACTTACTTGCTAAAAAGTTACAGTTCAGGTAAAAAAAATTTAAAAATTCTTTTTTCAGGGAAATAAAAAGCCGGAAGTAATTCACTTCCGGCTCGTTTATTTTGCTTTCAAATTGTCTCCTATGCGCCGCTAAAATCAACGCCTTCAAACAGCATCGACGGAATGAGCCACGAGGAATTTTCGTTGGCATCATTTCCCACCTCGCCAATATTCGACCAAAGTTCTTTCATATTTCCGGTAATGTTCATTTCGGAAACCGGCTGAACAATTTTCCCGTTTTCAATAAGAAAACCTTCTATTCCGTACGAAAAATCGCCGGTTGAACCATTGGTGTTTCCACCGTTAAATCCGGCAACCAAAATTCCGCGATCAACCGAGGCCACCAGCCCGTCCAAATCTTTATCACCCAACTTAAAAACCAGGTTGGTATTGCTTCCCGAAGTTGGTTTCATTTCCAACTTCTTACCGTAATAGGTATCGATAAAATAATTTTTCAGCACGCCGTTTTCAAAAACCGGACGTTTTTTTGTCGCCAGTCCTTCACTGTCGAACAACCTGCTGCCGCGGCCCGAAACGATAAAAGGATCGTCAGTTACCGTAAGTTTTTCTGAAAATACTTTTTCTTCCAATTTATCAATTAGAAAAGAATTTTTCTGTTGAATGGCCGAACCGTTGAGCGCCGAAATCAGCGGGCCAAACAACCGCGAAATTGTGCGGTATTCAACAATCATCGGCATTTTTCCTGATCCCAGTTTTTTCTGTCCGATTTTTTTCAACGCACGTTCCAGCGCTCTCTCTCCTACCCCGTTTTTTTTCAGTTCATTGTAAAAAATGGCACTTTCGCTCCAGTACGATTCAGGCCGGGCATCGCCACCTTTTACTGAAACCTGCGCATTCAGTCCGTAATACGAATTTGCTGTATCACCTCCAAAACCGTTGCTGGTCACCATCACCCGTTCATTTAATCCGTCGTAATAACTTGCAGAAACAGAAATAATACGGTCATCTTTTCCCAGAACTTCTTTTTCGGCCTGAAATGCAAGCTGAATCTTTTCCTGCGGATCGTGGTTGTCGAAACTTTTATCCAACGTATTCAAATCCTGCCCGTCGCCTTTGTAGTAAAGATCAGGGTCGGGCAGAGTTCTAAACTCGTCTTCTGAAAGATAACGGGTACCGGCAATGGCTTCTTTTATAAAACCTGCCAGTTCATCCTTTTTCAGGCGATTGGTAGAATGAGCCGAATACCGGTTATCCACAAAAAGCCGGATAGACAGGTTGCTTTGAATGGCTTGTTCCAGTTTGTCGATTTTTTCTTCGCGTACTTCCACACTACTGCTGCGACTGTTTGAAATGGAAACGCTTACATGCTGCGCCCCGTTTTCCAGGGCATAGTTCATGGCCCATTTGGCCAGATTATACTTTTCCTGTTTTGTCATTTTCTAAAATCTTTTGAATTACACATCGATTAAACTGAACCACCAACGGTTAGTTTTTTTACCAAAACAGTGGGCAAACCACAGGTAACCGGAACCGACTGTCCGTCTTTTCCACAGGTCCAGGTTCCGTTGTCAATCAGGTAATCGTTGGCAGCCATAGTAATATCGGCCAGCGCCTGCGGTCCGTTGCCAATAATATTAATGTCCTTAATAGGCTGGGTCAGTTTTCCTTTTTCAATGAGGTACCCCGATTTCACAAAAAAGGTAAAATCACCGGCCCCGATTTTTACTTCGCCATTACTGAAATTGTCCACATAAACTCCGTAATCCACAGCGGAAATAATGTCGTCTTTTGTGTGAGGTCCGGTTTCCATGTATGTAGCCCGCATACGGGGCAGCGGAATACTCCGGAATGATTCGCGCCTTCCGTTTCCGGTAGGTTCAACTCCATAATATTTCGAACTGATGCGGTCGTGAATATAGCTGTTCAAAATTCCATCCTTAACGAGATAAGTTTTCTGAACGTCGTTGCCTTCGTCGTCTATGTTAATCGAACCTCGGTTGTTTTCCAGCGTTCCGTCGTCGATGATATTGACAAAACTTTCGGCCACTTTTTTACCCATTTTATCGCTGAAAATGGAAGTGCCTTTGCGGTTAAAATCGGCTTCAAAAGTATGCCCAATGGCTTCGTGCAGCAAAATTCCCGAACCTCCGGCACCCATTACCACAGGCATTTCACCGGCTTTGGGTTTGGTCGCTTCAAAAAGCAGGTTGGTGCGTTCAACAGCTTCGTACGCCAGTTCGTCAACCAAACTGTCGGTTAGCCATTCAAAACCTTTCCGGAACGAACGGGCAGAATAGGCATTTTCAATTTTCCCGTCTTTTTGCATAATACAAACCGCTCCAAAATTAATCATCGGACGGTAATCGTAAGTTAGCCGACCTTCTGAATTAAAAAACAGCACATAAGAAGTTTCGTCGCTCATAAAAGCATTTACCTTAATTACCTTTTCATCAAGTGAAAAAACTTTATCGTTAATTTGCTGAACAAAAGGAACCTTATCTTCTACAGAAACTTCTTCCCAATTACGTGCAATATTGTAATAGCTGGCCGGTACTTTTTCATTTATCGCTGCCGGGGTAAAACTGTTGCTGCTGTTTGCAATGTTGGCAGCAAGTTTTGCAGCATTCAGCATGGCTTCCGGCGTTATGGTTTCGGAGTAGGCAAAGCCGGTTTGGTCGCCTTTAAGCACCCTGATTCCCACCCCAAAACCAACGTTTGAAAAAGCCCGGTTAACTTTTCCGTCTTCCAGGCCAAGACTGTTGGATTTTTTATGCTCAAAAAACAAATCGGCATAATCGCCGCCTTTACTCATAGCTTCGGCAACTACTTTCTGCAGCATTTCAACCGAAACTTCAAAATGATCTAAATAACTTTTCACGTTTCCTGATGTTTGTACGTTTTGGAACGACTGCAAAAAGGGGGGCAAAAAAATACCGCCTGCTGCCGCCGCTCCGGTTGTTTTAATAAAATTTCGTCTGTTCGTTCTCATCTCTTCTTCTAATAATAGGTTGCGAAAATAATCATTTGCAAAAAATGCAGCTACTTTGTTTTAGTAAGAATAAGACAGAACCAGCCTCTGAATATTACAAACCATTCAAATTTTTGTTCCGCATTCAGGCTTTGACCGCAAAAACCACGAAACAAATTTTTCAGAATTAAATACCCCTCTTTTTTTTATACCTAAAAATCAAAAAATTCAATTTTTTCTGAAAAATGTGTGTTTTTTAAGGGGTTTGTTAAAAAAATATCAACTTTTTTAAAAAATACCCTATTTTTTTCAGGGTGTGATTACAAAAAACACCTATTTTTGGTTCAGAATTAATTTTTAAAAATTTTAGACATGGCACAATTCAGATTAAAAGCATTGGAAGAAGTCCTCAACCGCGAACCCAAAGATTTTGTAAGAGATGATAACCTGGTATCCGATTATTACGGGAAACTGGTATTTGATCAGCCCAAAATGAAAAAATACCTTTCGAAAGAGGCATTCAATGCCGTAATGGACGCCATTGAAAACGGAACGACCATTGACCGAAAAATGGCTGACCAGATTGCTCAGGGCATGAAATCGTGGGCGCTTGAAAATGGTGCAACGCACTACACGCACTGGTTTCAGCCACTTACCGATGCAACTGCCGAGAAACACGATGCCTTTATTGACCACAGTGAAAAAGGCGGCGTGATTGAAGGATTCTCCGGGAAACTGCTTGCACAGCAGGAACCCGATGCTTCATCGTTTCCGAGCGGTGGAATCCGGCAAACATTTGAAGCCCGCGGTTATACAGCCTGGGACCCAACCTCGCCTGCATTTATCAGCGAGACCACATTAACCATCCCTACGGTATTTATTTCGTACACCGGAGAAGCGCTCGATTATAAAACCCCGCTTTTAAGGGCTTTATATTCGGTTGACAAAGCTGCAACAGAAGTGTGCCAGTATTTCGATAAAAATGTCAGATCTGTTAAGGCTAACCTGGGTTGGGAACAGGAATATTTCCTGATAGACGAAGCATTGTTTATGGCCCGCCCCGACCTTGTGCTTACCGGACGAACATTAATGGGACACGCTTCCTCGAAAGACCAGCAGTTGGACGACCACTATTTTTCATCGATACCAACACGCGTAAACCGGTTTATGCAGGATGTGGAAAATGAAGCCTACAAACTTGGAATTCCGGTAAAAACACGCCATAACGAGGTGGCGCCCAACCAGTTTGAATTGGCGCCCATTTTTGAAGAGGCCAACCTGGCTAACGACCACAACCAGTTAATAATGGATATTATGCAGAAAATTGCCCGCAGACACAAGTTCCGCATTCTTTACCACGAAAAACCGTTTGCCGGAATTAACGGTTCAGGAAAACACAACAACTGGTCGTTGTCAACCAACACCGGAGTAAACCTTTATTCACCCGGCAAAAATCCCAAATCGAACCTGCTTTTCCTCACATTCGTAATTAACACACTGAAAGCGGTTTACGACAACCAGGATTTGTTGCGGGCCAGCATTTACCATGCCGGAAACCAGCACAGGCTGGGCGCAAACGAAGCACCGCCTTCAATTATTTCTGTATTTTTAGGCACCGAAGTTTCCAAGATGCTCGATCTGATGGAAGAATCGGTTGTTGACCGGAAAATGACACCGGACGAAAAAACTGCCCTTAAGTTAAACATTGGCCGCATCCCCGAAATTATTCTCGACAACACCGACCGCAACCGAACATCGCCTTTTGCTTTTACCGGAAACCGTTTCGAATTCCGTGCAGTAGGTTCTTCCTCAAACTGTGCATCGGCTCTGATTGCTTTAAATTCAGTTGTTGCCAGTCAACTTGTTCAGTTTAAAGCCGAAGTTGACGAGTTAATTGAAAAAGGCACCAAAAAAGATGAAGCTATATTTCAGGTACTGAAAGAACTCATTATCGCTTCCAAACCTATCCGTTTTAATGGCGACGGATACAGCGCTGCATGGGTGGAAGAGGCGGCAAAAAGAGGACTCACAAATGTTAACAGTGTTCCCGAGGCGCTTTCTACTTACAGCAGGCCCGAGGTTATCGGAATGTTTGAAAAACTGGGCGTGCTTAACAAGGCGGAACTTCATGGCAGGGTTGAGGTGGAATACGAAAAATTCATCATGAAAATTCAGATTGAAGCACGTGTTTTGGGAGATCTGGCGATTAACCATATCGCGCCAATTGCTATTCAGTATCAGACTATGCTTTTGGAAAATGTAAAAAACATGAAAGAAGTTTTCTCTGCCAAAGAGTTTGAAGAACTGGCCGGCGCCCGTTTGGATTTAATCCGGGAAATTGGCGGGCATGTTTCGGCTATAAAAGCAAAAAGGAAAGAGATGATTGAAGCCCGGAAAAGAGCAAATGTGATAGAAGAGGTTATTGAAAAAGCAAAAGCTTACGATGAAACGGTTCGTCCGTACCTTTCAGATATCCGTTACCACATCGATAAACTGGAGCTGATTGTTGATAATGAACTATGGCCATTGCCAAAATACCGTGAATTGCTGTTTGTCAGATAATTAATCCTATTTTAATCTCGACTGAAAAGGGGCCCTGCAATTGCTGCGGGCCTCTTTTTTTTCATTCTATACTTAAAATGCCATAAAGCCGTTATTTTTACAGCCAATAAAAAAATTAATTTACTTTTACTCTCCGAAAGTTAAAATGGGAATGAATAACTACGTCAGGTTAATTGTTTTTTCACTAATAGTAATTGTTGTTGCATCGTGTGGTGCGGGTAAACTGGGTCGCGATGCGTTGCTTTCACATCAGATTGGAGAATATTACAAAGCCATTGAAAAATACCGAAAAGCGAGCAGAAAAGAAAAAGACCGGGTAAAGCGAAGAGAATATGCCTATGCTATTGCTGAATGTTACCATTACATCGGCGACTACGAACGGGCTGCTTTGTATTACCGTAATGCAATTCGCAGAGGACACGAAGATCCAAAAGCATTATTAAATCTGGCGGAAACGTTAAGGGCATCGCAGGATTACGAAGAAGCTATTGAAAACTACAGGTTGTATCTGGAAATGGTGCCTGGTGACGAACAGGCAGAGACCGGACTCGAGGCCATTCGTAAAACCCAGGAATGGGTTGCCAATCCAACCCGCCACATTATCAATCCGATTAAAGAGATTAATTCCCGCGAAAGCGATTATTCTCCGGTTTTTGTAGGCGGCCGCGACAACGAAGTTATTTTTACCTCAACGCGAAAAGCCGCCACCGGAAAACGCTCGAGCATGATTACCGGGCAGGATTACGCTGACCTGTTCAGGGCAACTTTCAGTGTGCAGCGTCAAAAATGGGAGCAGCCCCAGTTGCTCGACGAGAACCTGGTTATCAACACCGGCGATGAAGAAGGTGCAGCAACACTTTCTGCCACCGGTGAACAAATGATTTTTACCCGCAGCCGCTACGACAAAACACAATCGCTGGGCACCGAACTTTATTCTACTTCGCAATCGCGTGGCTCCTGGTCGGAGCCCATAAAATTACAGGTAGTTGGCGACAGCCTTATTGCCGCTCACCCATCACTGAGTGCCGATGGCTCGGTACTCTATTTTGTTTCGGACATGCCGGGCGGAATGGGCGGAAAAGATATCTGGCGCGCTGAAAAAAGCGGCGGAACATTTGTTAATCCGGAAAATCTGGGCGAACCGATAAACACCCCGGGCGACGAAATGTTCCCTTTCATAAGGGATAACGGCGAACTCTATTTTTCCTCAAACTACCATATGGGAATGGGAGGATTCGATATTTTTAGGGCGATTAAAGACGAAGACGACAACTGGACAATCGAAAATATGGGATACCCGATGAATTCCCCTGCCGATGATTTCGGGATTGCTTTTGTTGAAGGAGAAAACAAAGGCATGTTTACTTCGAACCGCAAAGGCTCGCGTGGCGACGATCTGTACGAGTTTGTGGTTCCGCCAAAAATTTTCAGGGTTGAAGGCGAAGTTTTCGACAAAGAAAACGGTACAAGAATAGATGGAGCAAATGTGAGAATAATTGGTACCGACGGAACCAGCTTGCGCCTGCGCACCCAAAACGGAAAATTCCAGATGACTTTAAAACCCGAAACCGAATACATATTCGCAGCTTTTAAAGACGGTTATCTGCGCGATAAAGCTTCGGCAAATACCATCGGGCTCGAAGACAGTAAAAATTTCAGGTTTGAACTGTACCTCACGCCAACCGATGCTCCGGTGAACCTGGAAAACATCAACTACGAATTTGGAAGCTGGGAGTTACTGCCCGAATCGAAGACTTCGCTCGACACACTGGTAGCCACACTCATGCTGAATCCGACAATTACTATCGAGATAATGTCGCACACCGACCATGTGGGTAGCGACCAGTTTAATTTCGAACTTTCGCAAAAACGTGCTCAAAGCGTGGTGGATTACCTCATTGAAAAAGGAATCAGCCCGCAGCGGCTTGTTGCAAAAGGGTATGGCGAAACATGGCCAAAAACCGTTACGCGTGCGCTTGGACGGCAATACGACTTCGTCAAAAGAGGCGATGAGCTCACCGAAGAATTTATAATGAAGTTACCGGAAGAACAGCAGGAGATTGCGCGTGCCATAAACCGCCGTACGGAATTCAGGGTGCTTTCAACCGATTTTATCGAACGGTTTGACGCGGAACCCGAACAGTAATCAGACAATCTTTTGACCTGCCATTTTACCGGGGGATAATGTTGTTACGACCCGACGAGGTTTTATCCGGTTTTTACCGAGGTCATGGTTAACGAACCTGCAACCGCCTTATCATTAAAGAGTTCAATTTCTTCTTTATTTTCGCTTAATGCCAGCGAATAAAGCAGTGGCAGGTAATGCTCCGGAGTAGGAATTGCCAACTGAAACGCTTTTCCCTGCAAAGAATAGTCGATTAAAGGTTGGTGATTTCTGTCCAGAATAAACTCCTTCATCCTGGTACTGGCTTCAATAGCCCAGTCATAACCATATTCTTCAGCATTTAATTTGTCCCAGGCCACCCTACGCAGGTTGTGTACCATGTTACCGCTACCAACTATCAAAACGCCTTTCTCCCGCAGTTTTGCCAGTTCTTTGGCGAGCGCGTAATGCCACGAAGGCGATTTGGTATAATCGAGACTCATTTGAATGACAGGAACATCGGCTTCGGGATACATGTGTTTGATGACCGACCAGGCTCCGTGGTCGAGGCCCCAGTTCCGGTCCAGACCAACTTCAGCCTTTTGCACCAGGCTTTTTGTTTCGCGCGCCAAGTCAGGACTACCCGGCGCCGGATATTGCACCTCGAACAATTCTTTCGGAAAACCTCCAAAATCGTGAATGGTAGGTGGCTGCTCCATCGCTGTAACATAAGTTCCACGTGTTTCCCAGTGGGCAGAGATACACAATACTGCCGCCGGCTTTTCAAACGATTGAGCGGTTTTTCTGAATCCCTGCACAAATTCATTTTCTTCGATGGCATTCATCGGACTGCCATGCCCCAAAAAAAGCACCGGCATTTTTTCGGTACTTTCAAGAGGGTCAGTCATTTTTTTTAATCCTTCCAGTTTCATAGTTACTCCTGTTAACGGCAAAAAAGAAATTGCCTGAATAAAATGTTTCCGATCCATGCTGACAGACTTACAATTTTTTGGGCGGTTTATGCCGTTTTTATTTTTTTCGAAAAAATGTAGTCAATGGAGTATTTTCCTCCTCCTGTTATCAGTAAAACAATAAAAATCAGGGCGTATAAAAGCGACATCTCTTTGCGCGAGAACGGATCGTCTGCATGAATGTAAAAAGCCGCTGTTAACATGGTGATTATAAGTGGCGTGGCGGCCAGCCTGGTTCCCAGTCCGAGGAAAACCAATACCGAGCAAACCACTTCGGCAAATACCGCAAGCGCAAGCGACAAGCCCATGCTCATTCCAAATACACTTGCAAAAGCAATGGGCTCATCCGAAAAAAACTGCATGAGTTTTGGAATTCCATGAGTCAGCATCATTGATGCCGCGCCTGACCGAAGCACCAGAAGGGCAATGTTGGTGTTTGATTTCTTCATTGTTGTGTTTTTAATTGTTTTCCTAAAGTTTTCTGTTTTGAGGAATTTGGTTTAGTCAACTTGTTTTACAAATTGCACTTCTGCCTGAATTTTTACTTCGTCGCTAACCAAAACACCGCCAGATTCCAAAGCTGCATTCCAGTTCAGACCCCAGTCTTTGCGGTTAATTTTACCTGTAAGTGAAAAACCGGCCTTCTCATTTCCCCAGGGGTCTTTGTTGGTTCCGCCAAATTCAACATCGAGCGTTACCTCGGTTGAAACACCTTTTATGGTAAGTATTCCCTTAAGTTTGTATTCGTTGTCATCCACTTTTTTTAAAGACGTCGATTCGAAAGTAAGTTCTTTGTGATTTTCCACGTCGAAAAAATCGCCGCTTTTCAGGTGGTTGTCACGTTCGTCGTTATTGGTAAAAACCGATGAACTTTCAATGTTTACTTTTACCGGAGCTTTGGTAAAATCTTCCCCGTCAATCTCGCCGGAAAATTTTCTGAATTCGCCTTTTACGTTGGTTATCATCAGGTGTTTCACCTTAAATAACAATTCACTGTGAGTTGGGTCGAGTACCCATTTTGTTGTTGCCATAGTTCTTAATTTTTAATAGTTATTATTTATGGTACAAAAATACAGGCAGTTAAGTTCAGGGTGGTTACAGTTTTCGGAAAAGGTGTTGTAAAATCAGGAAACGAGTTTCTTCATGGAATTACGGAAAGCCGACGGCGACTGTCCGGTTTTCTTCTTGAAAACGTTGGTGAAGTAGGATTTTTCGTTGTAACCCAGTTCGAAGCCAATTTCCGCAATTGTTTTGTCTGTTGTAATCAGTAAATTTTTTGCTTCGGTAAGTTTTTGTGTTTCAATTATTTCGGAAACACTTTGCTGGAGAATATTTTGACAAATTATATTCAGGTTTCGGG
>CAZXHP010000039.1:21408-22842 GCA_964639655.1 uncultured Mariniphaga sp. | reverse complement strand
GGAGTGACCTGCTTCGGGTTTTTTGTTGTGCTGAAAACGCGTATCTTCCTGTTTTGTGCAATGCATGACACAACATACAAACTTGGCATTAAATTTCTTACAAACCGCTAATTTCATCAGTGGCCCATTCTCCTGCCGGCGCCGATTTGCTCCCGAGAAGGGATTTTTTTGGTACAATCTGCGCCAAATACTGTTTGAAGATACTGCAACGCTTATTTTAACAACTCTTTTACGGCTTCTTCAATTTGCTGGTCGCGACCAGTTGCCATTTTATCCGGTTCATTCATCACGCGAATGTCCGGTTCAAGCTGGTTGTTTTCCAGAAAGGGACCATCCAGCGGCTTCCATCCGCCCATGGGAATTCCGAATACAATCGTCGGGTCAATCTGGGCTTCCCACCAGACAAATGTTCCTGTTCCCGGCACAGGCATGCCGAGGTTTTTACCCACATTTTTAATTTTATAGGCCACCGGGAACAGATGCGCATCGGAATAGTTGCTTTCGCCCATAACCACAATGGATGGTTTGGTCCACCGGTTGGAAGGCTGTGAACCAATGTATTGCCCGTGTGGAATAATGTCCATGTATTTTTTACCGTTCAGAAAATCGGAAAGCACGTCGTGCAGGTTTCCTCCGCCGTTGAAACGGGTATCGACCACGAGCGCCTCCGCCGAAATGTGTTTTCCCAGCGCTTCTTCATAAACCGTTCTCATGCTGGCGTCGTTCATACCGCGAACATGCACATACCCGAGCTTTCCATCCGAAAGTTTTTCAACCGCTTTTCTGCGTGATTCGACCCAGCGTTGGTACAACAACTCGTTTTCGTCGCCGAGCGAAACGGGTTTGATTACTTCCTGCCAGCGTTCCTGCGTTTCCGGGTTATACAAATCAAGCAACACATTTTTCTTTTCTTTCCGGTTTAGAAACCGGTAAAAATCGACCGATGTAGTAAGTTCATTACCGTCAATTTTTTCCAGAATATTACCGGCTTTTATTTTTGAAGCTGCCCGGTCGGCAGGCCCTTTTTTCAGTACTTCGGCTATTTTTAACCCGTCGTCTTTGTGCTCGTAATCGTAAAGTAATCCCAGTGAAGTTGTCTGGTCGCCTCCTTCCGCCCGGTGACTGTATCTTCCACCGGTATGAGATGCATTGAGTTCTCCCAGCATTTCGCTTAAAAATTCGGCATAATCGTAATTGTTGTTAATGTGAGGAAGGAATTTTTTGTATTCGGCATAATAAAAATCCCAATCAACTCCCTGCAAATCTTTTACATAAAACTTTTCGCGAACCTGTCGCCAACAGTGCTCAAAAATATAGGAACGTTCCCGGTCGGTTTGCAGTACCATTTCCCCGGAAGTTTTAATGGGCGTGCTTTTACCGTCTGCAATATCAACTTTCATGGGTTTTCCATCGGCCAGAACAAAAATGAATTTG
>CAZXHP010000039.1:10468-21308 GCA_964639655.1 uncultured Mariniphaga sp. | reverse complement strand
CCCTGTTCCGATTTATTTCCTTCGCGGGTAGAGCCGTAAATCATCATTTTTCCGTCCATTTCCCATTTCGGGCCTACTTCGGCGTAACCACTTTGGGTGAGGTTTTTTATTTCTCCGTTACCGGATGCGCTGACCAAACCAACCTCCCGCTGAAATATATTCTCTTTCGGGCCAAAACTCACCAGCAGCCATTTGCTGTCGGGCGACCAGGTAAAATATTGATCGCCGTCGGAATAGGAATAATTGTGTTCGGGTGGTAAAACAACCCTCGACTGTTTTGTTTCAAGATTGATAACTTTCAGTGTTGTACGGTTTTCGAGGTAAGCCACCTCTTTCCCGTCAGGCGAATATTCAGGCTGAAATTCTTCGGCAATGGTGGCCGTTACGGTTTCGTCTTTCAGAATGGTTGACATGAAAAAATAGGGTTCTTCTTCGCGAATGAGCGATTTGGTGTAAATGTTCCAACTGCTGTCTGTTTCTGCGGCGTAAATCAGCGATTTCCCGTCGGGACTGAAACTGACGCTCCTTTCCTGGCGTGCCGTGTTGGTAATTCGTTTTGTGGTGCCATGTTCAATACTACTTACAAAAATTTCACCCCTGAAAACATAAACAAATTCTTTCCCGTTCGGAGATAACCTGGCTTCGGTGAAGTTGCTTACCGGAACCGGTTTGGGGAGATTTCCCCTGCCGTCGTATCCAATCTGAACCTCAACTTTTTCAGGCTGTTCACCCTCCCTCATGGTATAAATTTCACCATCGTAACTGAAACACAGGGTATTATTTTTCGATTTGGTCAGAAACCGCACCGGGTGGTTTTCGAAGCTGGTGACAGCCACATTTTCACCCGGATTGCTCAATGAGCTTTGATGCACATTAAAGGAGCCGCTTTCTTCGGTTAAATAGAAGAATTTATCGTTGTCAGCAAACACCGGATTACGGTCTTCACCTTCAAATCCAGACAACTGCCGGTACGAATGGTTTTCCATATCGTAAACCCAGATATCACGTGTTACGGCCGAGGTGTGATGTTTCCGCCATTCGCTTTCATAACCTTTCTGGTCGTGAAAAATAAGTTTTGTACCATCGGGGCTAAAAGTTGCGTCATGAGCGGGTGAAGTCAGGATTTGATTTACCCTGCCCCCGGTTACCGGAACGCTGTATAGTTCGGGCATAACACTTGTAGGAAACTGTACATTTGTATGCAAATCCTGCCGGAGCGCCGTAAAAACAATTTCTGTATTATCGTTTGTAAAACTGCTCGGTTTTTCGTTGGTTGAATGAAACGTTAACCGCGTTGCCTCGCCTCCGGAAGCGGGCATCACAAAAACATCGAAATTCCCAAAGCGGTCTGATGCGAAAGCGATTTTCTCCCCGTCGTTGCTCCAAACCGGCGAAAATTCGTAGCCATCGCTAATAGTAACCGGAATTGCTTTTCCACCGGTTGAGGGGACTTTGTAAATATCGCCCATGTAGGTAAAAAGAATTGTTGTTCCGTCAGGCGAAATAGCCGGATACCTTAACCAAAGCGGATTTTGCTGAGCAAAACTGATTAAACCGGTGAAAAGTAAAACGACAATACCAAAGCATAATTTTTTATTCATAGTTGTAATATTTAACTGAAATTTCTGTTAAAACAAGATGGAAAAAATTACTTCAGAACTGCTTCAATTTTTTGAAGTTCCTCAGCGCTGAATACCCTATTTTTCAACATTTCCACGTTATCTTCAATCTGGTTGGCCGAACTTGCTCCAATCAGCACCGAAGTAATCCGCTTGTCTTTCAGCACCCACGCCAGGGCCATTTGTGCCAGCGACTGACCGCGGTTTTGGGCAATTTCATTCAGCGCCATAATTTTATCGTGCGCCGAATCCACATCCTCTTTTTTCAGAAACACTTCGCGGGTGGCACGCGAACCTTCAGGAATACCTTTTAAATATTTGTCGGTAAGCAGTCCCTGCGCCAGCGGCGAAAACGGAATACACCCGATTCCCTCTTCTTCCAGCACATCCAGCAGACCGTCTTCCACCCAACGTTCAAACATCGAATATCTGGGTTGATGGATGAGGCAAGGCGTTCCCAGCTCTTTCAAAATACGGGAAGCTTCTCGGGTCATATCAGCCGGGTAATTTGAAATGCCTGCATAAAGTGCCTTTCCCGAGCGAACTGCCCGGTCCAGTGCCATCATGGTTTCCTCCAGCGGGGTGTCGGGATCGGGACGGTGCGAATAGAAAATATCCACATAATCGAGCCCCATACGTTTCAGACTCTGGTCGAGACTGGCCAGCACATATTTGCGGCTGCCCCATTCGCCGTATGGTCCGGGCCACATCAGGTAACCGGCTTTCGACGAAATAATCAGCTCGTCGCGATATGCTTTGAAGTCCTGTTTCAGAATTTTCCCGAAATTTTCTTCTGCCGAACCCGGGGGCGGCCCGTAGTTGTTGGCCAAATCGAAATGGGTAATGCCCAAATCGAACGCGCGGTGCAACATGGCGCGGCCGTTTTCGAGGATATCAATTCCCCCGAAGTTGTGCCACAAGCCAAGCGAAACAGCCGGAAGTTTCAATCCCCACTTTCCGCAACGGTTGTAAGTCATTTCATCGTAACGCGATTCTTTTGGAAGGTAAGTCATATTACATAAATTTTAGTTGGTTAAAAAATATCGTTTTCATATAATGTTGAAAGGTATTTGTTTTTCAAAAACTGGGCAAAAACAAAACCTTTTATTTTTTTTCACGCATTACCCAGTAAATGCCTTTGAGCCCCGGTCTGATGTCGTTGGTTTTCAGCAAAACCAGAATTTTATCGATATAAGCCAGAGCACCCCAGCCCACGGCGATGTAATAAAACCAGAGGTAAAAACCCCACACAAAAAGTACAAAAAAGAAAACACCCTGGAGGTAACCGGCAATTACCGGCCCGTAAAGGTGCAGGCCGGGAATTTTTCCGAAACGTACAAAAGCCACAAAATAACTGAGCACAAAAACCGCCAGAAACAGGTACAACAACCATGCGTGTGGCCGGAAATCCTGCCACTTAAACAGAAATACACCGAGCAAAGCCAGCACATAAGTGCCCATATCGGCAAGGTTATCGAGGGCGGCGCCAAATTTTGTAACCAGCTTGAATTTTCGGGCAATAAATCCATCTAAAATATCGGTTACCAGATTGATGCAGAACAAAATTACAAACCACTTTTCAACCCCCAGCACCGCCAGAACAAGCACAACCGGAAACATGATTAGCCGGTAAAAACTAAGGACATTTGGAATATTCAAAATATTTTCACCTCTGAAAATGAGTTTCATATCTGTTTTTTTGAAAATCATTTATAACAAAATTACCAAAACCAGCAAAACACTCAGTGGAATAAACAGATTATCACTTCCTTTCCAACTCAGCATTTCGGCAAATGTACTTACAAATGCCACAGTGACAGCAATGAAGAAAATCCGCATATTAATTTGTTCCTGATTGAAATAGAGCGCAATAAGGCTAATAACGAAACAGGAAATAAAAAAAGAAGCCGAACCTAGCCAGGTTTTTTGCAGTTCGCGGCCAAACAGGTTTATTTTATTGTTGTATTGCTGCAAATTAATGCCCAGAATTCCGGCTACCGGATCGCAAATGGCCAGCACCAAAATTGGCAGAATAAACAGAAATTTGTTATCAAGTTTGTACGCCACCAGAAATGTGAGGTAAATGGAAACCGGCAGCAGGTAACTTCCAATGGAAATCCGCTGGATGTCGTGAATCGATTTCAGGTAAGTACGGTGGCGACTGACAAACAGTAAAACGAAAAATGCAAACGCCATAAACAACACATACCAGTGGTCGTTAAACAAATACGGGAAAGTGATGGTGGACAGTGTGGCTGTAAAATGAGCAAATTTCCGGGTAATTTCCCCTTTTAATCCCAAACGCCTGTAAACCATTTCATTAAAAACCAGCAAGAGCGAAATGGCAATTAGAAAAATTACTGTTAATCCGATTTGATTTCCCATACTATTCAGTTTAAAAATCCTGCAACTTCAACTAAGGAAACAAAGGCACCGCCGGCAATTATGCTGTCGAACCGGTCGAGAAAACCTCCGTGCCCCGGCAATAATTTCGAAAAATCCTTCACGTTATACCTCCGCTTATAAACCGATGCAGCCACATCTCCTGCAAAAGCAAATAAAACAATTCCTGCCGCAACCAGAACTATTTTTAATGTTGAAAATTCTACCAGGTTTTTCAGCAACAGCGAACTGGCGAGGGCTATTAAAGTTCCACCCAGCAATCCTTCTACCGTTTTTCCCGGGCTAATGGCCGGAAAGAGTTTTCGCCTGCCCGCCAGTTGTCCGCTAATCTGGCTGAATGCATCGAAAATGGAAAGCACCAGAAACGTGAATAACACCAGATTTTTATTCAATCTGCTGAACTGAAAAAATCCAACAGCAAAAACCAAAAACAGCAAAAGCGCTCCCACAAAAAATCCCGGATTCCGGTGTTCCGACTTCCGAAACACCCTGATCAGTTCAAATATCCCGGTTAAAATGATTACCACGGCTATAATTCTGAAAAAAAGCGGATTAAAAACGATTCCCAAAAACAGCACATGAATGATTAAAAAGTAGGTGATATACTTTTTCCAGCTTTCACGGGCAGCGTTGCGATTTTTTTTCCGGTTGATAAAATAAAAAGCTGCAGCACCTACTGCAAAGTACGAAAGAATAATAATGTATATGGTAAAAATCATATCATGCAAAAATCAAAATCAATCCAAAAATGAAAATAATCAGGGCGAACCATATCCGGATATTTCCTTCCGAGCGTTCCAGTTTTATTTTCCCGAGCAAATAGGGTCCTATGGCTGCTCCAATCACCGTTCCTGCTGTAAGAAACAAAACCAGGGTTAGATCGATTTCGCCAAGCAGCACATGTCCCGTCAAAGCAGAAACCGTATTGATAAACACCACCGCCAGCGAAGTTCCAATAACCAGTCTGATGGGAGTATTTAAAGCTACAAGTCCCGCCAGTACAGGCGCAGAGCCACTTGTGCCAAATGTTCCGCTTATAATCCCGCCGGCAAATCCGTAAGCTGAACCCTGCACCAATTGCCCCCTTTTTTTCTTTTTTTCTTCTTTTTCCGTTATCTGCCCCTGTCTTTTCTTTTTCCGGTTATTCCAAAAAATAATCGCAGCCAGCACCAGCGAATAAAAGCCAAAGGCCATTTTCAACTGTTCCGTATCCATCTGTTGTGCAACCCAGGCGCCCGCAACGGCACCTAAAATACCTGCTGTGCCAAATACCAGTACCATCTTCGAATGAATATTTCCGCGCCGGTAGTGCCCCACCGAACCTACAATGCATAAGGGCAGCGTGGCAGCCAGCGATGTAGCCACCGCAACGTGAGAAGAGGTTCCGAAAAACAATATCAGGATAAGCGGAAAAAAGAAACCTCCGCCACTGCCAATCATGGTAGCCAGCACTCCAACAATAAGCCCCACAAGAGGTAACCACAAGTAGCTTTGCTGAAATGCTGAAAAAAATACCATAAATTTAATTTTGAACAGTGGAAGGTAAACAGAAAATCAGAAAAATAAAAAGAATCCCGCGATATTTCAGACAGTGGCTTTCAATGTTTCGTTGGCTAATAAATATGTTTGAAATTTACCAACCGCGACCTGAAGCCTTCCAAAAACCGGGCAATATGCTTAAATTTTGTCGGAAACCGAAATCAGACGGGCTGATAAATCCGGGTCGGGCATGTCTTTATCCAGCGGAAACATCGGGCGTTTTATCCGTTTGTAGTCCAGGCGTTCCAAATCCTGATCCACACCGCCGGGAGTTAGTGCCATAATCCAGTCGGCGCGCATGTCGTAAAGTTCGGGTACCAGGTATCCGATTTTCACCACCACAATATCGGTTTCACGCGGATTCAGCCCCAGCCGGGTGAAATCTTTTTCGTAATGGTACGGTTTCCGTTTTTTGGTAACAATCACTTTCACGCTTCCCACCTGTACCACCACTGCAGTTTCGGCGGTCGGGTCTTCAGTATCGATGGCCAAAACTGTTCCTGAAAGCCGGATGGGCGGCGCAAATCGGTCATCGACAATGGCTCCGGCCAAACCTTCTGCTATGTTTCCCACTCCTGCGGCGATCGCTTTTTCCACAAAATCGGGGCCGGGCAGCGAGGCATAAATGAGCGATGGTCCGTTTTCCGTTTGAAATTCGGGGCGGGCCAGAATCTGCTGCAAAGTCCAGGTCACATCTCCTGCACCACCGGCAGTGGGGTTGTCGCCCATATCGCTAATGATAAAGGGCTGTTTTTCGCTGGCAACGGCCATGTCGAGGCATTCTTCGAGCGGAGCTACCGGAGCCACGAATTCAAAATCATGTCGGACATCCCAAAAACTTCGGGCCAGGTATTCAGCGCCTTCGGTCACTTTTTCGCGGTCGTCGCCGGTAACCATTACCACACCGTGATTGCGCGGTTCGTCGGCCCATGCATAACCAATCCATATGCCGGCATCGGTTACCCCTTCCTGGTCGGCAACGCCCGGAACTTTCGCATATAAACTTTTCCCCGGTTCAATGCGGGTACTTGTTTTTTCACCAGGCAACAGGATGGGCACCGGAACCCAGGCTTTGTATTTCGGTTTTCCCTTGTCGCTTTCCAGCCGGTCGAGCAGGTTTTCCAGCGCGCGTTGTTTCGACTCCAGCGCATCTTCGTGCGGCGCCAGCCGGTAACAGGTAATCAGGTCGGTATGGTGTGCCAGCTTTTCGGTGACGTTGCCGTGCAAATCCATGGAAGTTGAAATCACTGGTTCCGTGCCCACCACTTCGCGAATTCTGGCGATAAAATCTCCTTCCGGATCATCCAGTCCAACCACGCTCATCGCCCCGTGGATATCGAAAAAGATGCCGTCGTAAGGCAGATTTTCCTTTAACAATGCAAGCGTTTCGTTCACCAGCGAATCGTAAGCAGCGCGGGTCACAATACCTCCCGGAATGGCATGACCCCTCAGCGTGGGAAACCATTCGGCCCGTTTCCGGTTTTCCGAATTTTCATCCAGAAACGGATAGTAGGAAAAGATTTCATCGCCCCTACGAATACGGAAAGCCTCGGTATGCGAAACCAGCGGAGAGAAGGTACTCGACTCGATGGCCAGTCCGCAAAGGGCTACGCGCAGTAAACCCGGGCTTTCTTTTTTTGCTCCCGGAGAACAGGCTATTCCCAAAATCGATAAAAATAGAACCGAAACAAACGTTAACTTTTTCATATCTGTATCATTAATTAGTACCACTTTCTGTTAACAAGACAAAGATATAAAGGATTTAAAAGGTTGTTCTCCAAATTTTCGGCATAATCTTTTTCTCCCGGCTACAAATTTCTATTTTTACAGAAACAGTAATTCGATGAAACGACTCATAAAAACAGCATTGTTGATTATTTTACTTGCGCTGACAGTAACTTTTAACAATTGTACAAACGAAAAAGCGCCGGACAGCCGTCCGCATATCGTTCTGGTAATGGCCGATGATCAGGGCTGGGGCGATATGGCTTACAACGGACATCCGGTGGTACAAACACCCAACTTCGATAACCTGGCAGCCAGCGGACTGCGCTTCGACCGGTTTTATGCTGCCGCTCCGGTTTGTTCTCCTACCCGCGGAAGTGTGATGACCGGCCGCCATCCCAACCGATTTGGCTGTTTTAGCTGGGGAAATACATTGCGTCCGCAGGAAAATACCATTGCCGAAGTGCTGCAATCAGCAGGTTATGTTACCGGCCATTTCGGAAAATGGCACCTGGGGTCAGTTCAGGTGGGAAGTCCGGTGAACCCCGGAGCCAGTGGTTTTGACGAATGGCTATCGGCACCCAATTTTTATGAAAACGACCCCATTCTCAGTCGCGAAGGAACGGCAGTGCAGCTGTACGGCGAAAGCTCGGAAGTTACCGTCGATGCCGCCATTGAATTCATCCGAAAACATGCGGATTCGGGCCGGCCCGTTTTTACGGTCGTATGGTTTGGTTCACCTCATCTGCCGCATATTGCGGGCGAACAGGACAGTTTGCTGTACGCAGACCTGGAGCCGGCTTTGGCAAATTTTTACGGCGAAATTACCGGAATGGATCGCGCCATGGGAAAACTGAGGCAGGAACTGAAAAACCTCGGAATTGACAAAAACACGCTGCTTTGGTATTGCAGCGACAACGGCGGCCTGCCCAATGTGGGAATTACCGGAGGCCGCGGGCACAAAGCCGATATTTACGAAGGTGGACTACGGGTGCCGGCAATTATTGAATGGCCGGCAAAAATTCCGCAACCCCAATCCACCAACCTGCCTGCCAATACCGTCGATATTTTCCCCACCCTGCTCGAAGTTGCAGGCATACCCCTGGAAAATAAAACCGTTTTAGACGGCATAAGTCTGGTGCCTGCCATCGAAGGTGAAATGGAAAACCGGCCCCAACCGCTGGGATTCTGGCAATATTCGTCCCCGGGAAGAAGAACACCCTCGGCCCAGTGGATGACTGATCTGCTGGAAGCCCAGGCTCAGGGAAAAACCGTATCCGATTCGGCACGCCTGGTTTTGGATGCCGCCGCAATTTCCCGGCAATTCCCGGAAGATACCTTTCCCGGCCACGCGGCCTGGCTGGACTGGCCGTGGAAACTGCACCGCATTCAGAATAAAGCGGGTGAAATTACCCTCGAACTCTACCAACTCGAAAACGACTCACTGGAGCAGAATAATTTGGCTGAAATTGAATCTGCAAAGGTAGAAACCATGCTTCCTCAACTGGAAGATTGGCAAATTTCGGTAATTCAAAGTTTGAATGGAAAAGATTACTGAATCATCAATCGGAAATCACAAACCTGCCCTGCCCTGATTGCCCGCTGGAATTAATTAACCGGAAAATATAAATCCCGTTTTCAAGTCCATCCCGCGTAACTTCAACATCATGTTTGCCCGCAGGATAAAATCCCAGTTCTCTTTTTAACAGCTGCTTTCCACTCAGGTCAAACACTTCCAGCGAATAGTCTGCACTTTTTTCTGAAACAAACCTGATTTGGGCGGATTGGGAAAACGGATTGGGAAAAATCTCTGCCACAGAAAATGTTTGTCTCCTAACCGGAATTTTTGTTGCAGAATTTACCGACGACAAACGTAAATCAACCGTGTTGATCGAACGAGGGGGAAGCACAAGAATTGTATCATTCAGATAATCGGTAGCAACAAAATTACTTTCTTCA
The DNA here is from genome assembly GCA_964639655.1 of uncultured Mariniphaga sp. Taxonomy (GTDB): domain Bacteria; phylum Bacteroidota; class Bacteroidia; order Bacteroidales; family Prolixibacteraceae; genus Mariniphaga. Next base: position 12,063 of record CAZXHP010000039.1, on the reverse strand, counting down.
GTGGTAGAATAGGTTGTTGCTTCTTCAATAGAAAAACCCGGAATCTGAATCTGCGTTTTTAGCGTGTCAGTTTCCGAACGGTTTACAGCGATAAAAGTTGCTGAATCACCGGTTGAACTGATAAATGCTGCTGTTTTCAGCAATTCGCTGTCGCCCGAAGTGCCAATTCTTTTCCAACCCGGGTGGATAAAAGCTGAATAATGTTTAAACACATAAAAATCTTTGGTGCGATTATAGCCTTTTGAGTTGGTCCACCGGTTGCGGTCCCACGGGAAATGCAGATTCACCAGTCCCCCGTTATCCCAGGCCAAATCCCAGTAAAACCATGCAGCAACATTGCCCTGTGTAAGCGACTGAAACATCATTCCGGCAACCGTAAACCAGCCCGCGCGTGAATATTCAGTTTGAAAATGAGGAACTTCGGGATGAAAATTGCCCACTTTGGCATAATTGTCTGAGGTAAACGGATCATTTTCCACAGTTCCGCTTTCTGCGCCGTGATAAAGATGATAGGCTATCCCGTGCAGTTTTGACAAATCGAGGGGATTGATGTAATTTTCCACCGCGTTGTACCCGATTCCAACACATTCCGGTCCCAGAAACAATGGTGAATTTTCGCGCAGCTTTACGGTATCGTAAACCGCATCGAGCGCTTTGTTGTAGCCGGCAATGGTATCGGTATTGTTCACCACTTCAGAAAAACCCATCAGGCAACTTTCGTAATTGGCCTCCCAGTCGGGCTCGTTCTGTATGCTGATGTATTTCGGGTAAATGCCATTGGCGTTGTAATTGTCCAGCGCTGCATTCCACCAACTGGCAAAACCGGCATAATCGAATTCCACCTTGCCGTTGTTTACAGTGTATCTCAGGGTACCCCCATTGCTCTTGTCGTTATTGCTTTTGAGGTTCCCCGGCGGTCCCCACGAGGTAACCATAATATCGATAGGATGCCCCAGCGAATTTTGGGCTGCCGAAGCAAATTGTTTCACATAACCAATCATATTATTATCGTAACCGTAAGCATTTCTCACCCGCAATATATCGAGGCTGAGTTCCTTAAAAATCACATCGTAAATTTCTGCCCGGTTGGGATGAGCAGGCAACCAGCCTTCATAAAACGCCAGCGAGGCGCCAAAACCGGTAACGGTCTGGTGTTCCTCGTCCAGGTTCACTACTACCGTTTGAACCGATTGAGCCTTCGTCTGCTGGAACCCTGCAGCTAAAAACAAAGCAACTGTCGTACAGTAATAAATCACTTTCATATTCATAGTTTCATTTACGACTAAAAACAATAAATATAAACAAGTTGCCAAAATAAACCGCTATTTTTTTAGTAATGTCCCCCGGCACATGATTGTTTCCTTTGCTAAACATTTAAGCGAAAAGTCCATATTTTTACACTTTTCTCCATTTAATTTTCTGCGAAGGTCACCTTTCTTTGTCCTATCGAAAAAGTACTGTTCGCAATGAAAAATACGTCAGGCCTGAAAAACTATTTCCGAAACCTGCTTTTGCCGTTACTGCTCGCTGCCTGTTCAGGTCAGCAGCAAAAACCCAACATCATACTAATCGTTACGGATGATCAGGGGTATGCC
>CAZXHP010000039.1:0-10368 GCA_964639655.1 uncultured Mariniphaga sp. | reverse complement strand
TTTGCAGATAATTCGACCTGGTCGCGCGGCCAGGCCTGGGGAATTTACGGTTTTACAATGACCTGGCGTGAAACCGGCGATCCCGTTTTTCTGGAAGCCGCGCAGAAGATGGCCGATTTTTTTCTGGCTCATCCCAACCTGCCCGAAGATAAAGTTCCATACTGGGATTTTAATGTCGGTCAGCCCGGTTTCGATCCTCCATGGAATTACGACCCCGAAAAGTACCCCGAAGTTCCGCGCGATGCGTCGGCAGCGGCTATTGTGGCTTCGGCATTGCTCGAACTGGCGGACTTTGCCGATGCCAAAACCGGTAAAAAGTATTTGAAAGCCGCAGAAGATATGCTGAAATCGTTGTCGTCTTCACAATACCTTGCTGAGGAAGGGACGAATGGCGGTTTTATTTTGAAACATGCCTCCGGCGGGGTTACCGGAAATGTGGAAGTGGATGTTCCGCTCTCTTACGCCGATTATTACTTTGTGGAGGCGTTGATGCGTTACAGGGAAAGAACTTCCAGGTAGATAAATTTTTATGGGCACAACCTTTTGCTAAATCGGTCAGGTGGTCTTGACTTTTATGGTTTTGACAAACGCCCCCGGACTTTTTCCGATATGTTTTTTAAATAACCTGGAAAAATAAAAGGGATCTTCGTAGCCCAGGGCAAATGCCACCTCTTTTATTCTCATCGATTTATTGGTCAGCAAGCGAATGGCTTCCTGCATTTTCAGGTTGATAAAATAATCGAAAGGTGACGATCCTGTTTTATTCCTGAAAATTTTGGAAAGATGTGATTCCGACAACTGAACGTGGTTGGCAATATCCTGAATTTTGATGCATTTGTTCAGGTTTTCCTGCATAAAAAAAATGGCCTGATCGACCGGATTTTTACTCTGATACCCTTTCGAAGCGCGGTAGGTTTCCACGTAAAAAAAGGAGGCCAGCAGACAGTTTAACGATAAATTGGCGAATTCAATGTTCTCCTGTGAAAAGCCCAGTTCCAGTGAGGTCAGTATTTCATTAAACAGGTTGATTCGATCATCTACCCGGGATGTTGTTACCGTTTTTATCATTAGCGGAACGCCGAAAAATTTTTCAAAACGATGACTTTTCGCTCCCCCGAAGTGAATCCAGTAAATGGACCAGGGATCGTTTTCGGCAGCCCAGTAACTATGTGATTGGTTCGCCGGAATGACAAAATAGGAATTGGGTTTTATTAAATAAGATTGTCCATGAATTTGAATTGTCCCGCTGCCGCTTATACAATAAATTAGAATATTTTCCTGAATGCCCGATTTTCTTCTCCGGTAATGGTGGAGCGCGTAAGGATAGAACCCGATGTCGGTTATGTAAAGGTCTTTTATTAAAGGGTTTGACTTTACCTTGTTTAAAATTTTAGTTGACATTACAATACTTCTGTCTCCAAAAAAACTGTCCATTTTCCCTGATGCCGGTTCTGTATTTTTTTCTTTCTTATTCATGTTCCGATCTTTATTATTTTTTTGCAGTCTACTGATTTAAAATTTATTAGAAAACGAAGTTCAGTTTACCAATTCATTTTTTAACCGAACTTCAAATATATATTAAATCCGGTAAAATAGTTTATCCAGGTTTTTGTATTCGGTTTTAACATTTTTTTAATAAAAATAGGATTGTCCATTTTATTCCATAATTATCTATTGCCGAAATTTTGTCGGGCCTGTACTTTCGCAGTTATTATTTATAATCGCTTAATAGGAAGTAGAAACTAAAAATTGAGCCTATGAAAAATTTGAAAAGAAAAGACCTTTTGGAGAATGCTTCAACCTACCTTTTGGTCCTCATGCTTTTCACCAGTTTTCTGATTGAGCCATTCGATGCACGAAGTTCAAACAGCTTGCCTGGTGAAAGCTTTATGCAGCAGGATATCGAAGTAAAAGGAGTTGTGGCTGACGAAAACGGTACGCCGATTCCGGGTGTCAGCATTGTGCTGAAAGGAACCCTTCGGGGTACGGTGACGGATATTAACGGCGAATTTTCGCTTAACGCTCCCGAAGGCAGCACTTTGGTGGCTTCTTTTATCGGTTTTCAAAGTGAAGAAATAACGGTGGAGAGGAGCAGCATTCCGCTTAAAATTACCCTGACCGAGTCAACCGAGTCGATTGAAGAAGTTGTGATTATCGGTTACGGAACCCAGAAAAAGGAAACAGTTACCGGGTCGATGTCAACCGTATCTTCGGAAGAACTAGTTCAACAGCCGGTGAGCAACATTTCCCAGGCGCTGGCCGGAAGGTTACCGGGTCTGATTGCCAACCAGGCAGGCGGGCGACCGGGAAAGGATGCGGCCACCATTAAAATTAGGGGAATCGGTACGCTCGATGCCGGTTCAGGTTCCAATCCGCTTATTCTGATTGACGGCATCGAACGCGATCAAACCGCCCTGAATTTTTTGGATCCCAATGAAATTGAATCGTTGTCCATTTTAAAAGATGCTTCCTCGACGGCTGTTTTTGGGGTGAGAGGCGCCAACGGCGTTATCCTGGTTACAACCAAAAGAGGGAAGCTGGGGCCGCCGAAAATAACCTACAAATCGAATGTTGCCGTTATTCATCCAAATTTCAGGCTGAACCTTCTAAACAGTTATCAGCAAACCGGACTGGCCAACGAGTATATGGGGTTCGATGCCAACACGTCCAATCCTTCCGCACCTTATCCCCAGGCAGTTCGCGACAGGTACAAGGGCGTGGTGGATGGCAACCCGGTTGAACCAAATGATCCGTTCTTTTATCCGAGTACCAACTATGAAGAACTGATGCTGAAAGATTATGCCATGCAACAGCAACATAACTTTTCCATCAGCGGAGGTACCGAGAGGGTGAGGTATTTTGCATCGCTCGGGTATTTCGATCAGGATGGACTTTTTAAAAACATTAACCCGGACGTGGGGCAGTCAACAAGTTACAAACGTTACAACTACAGGGCTAACGTGGATGTCGATATTTCGAAAACCACCCTGGCAAAAATAAACATTGGGGGTAGTTTTAACCAGAATATCGGTTTGGGACAGGCCGGAACGGAACCGGCCCGTTCGTTCTACTGGAACCTGCAGGTTCATTCCTCCCCGTGGGACGGCTATTTTCACGACGGAAAGGTGGTGATGATTACGGAAAACGCCAACTCGGTGTTGCTGAACAGCGATATGCGGGGCTATAATCTTGAACAGCAAAATACAGCCGATTACAGTATTATTTTGAATCAAAAACTCGATTTTATTACCAGCGGCCTTTCGGTTAAAGGCACCACATCCCTGGTCAGCTATTTCAGCAACTACATTCAAAGGAATAAAGACGAGAAGAAAATTCCGATTTGGAAACCGTTTCTAAACGATGACGGCAGTGTTTCTTTTTTTCAAAGCAATGAAGATGTTTTGCCAAATAACTCCACCAGCCAGGGGAAGTCGAGAAAAGAGTATTACGAAGTGGCCCTGAACTACGACCGTACATTTAACAGCGCCCATACAGTAACAGCCCTGGCTTTGGTAAACGCCGAAAAATCGCATTTTACGGAAACCTACTGGAATTGGATTCCCCGCTCGTATATGGGAGTGGTGGGGCGCTTAACCTACAATTACATGAACCGGTATATGGCCGAATACAACCTCGGTTACAACGGATCGGAGAATTTTGCGGAAGGAAAACGTTTTGGATTTTTCCCGGCCTATTCGCTGGGATGGACTTTTACCGAAGAACCCTGGTTAAACGGTGTTATCGGCGATAAGTTTCTGAGTTACGGAAAGTTCAGGTTTTCGTACGGCACCGTTGGAAACGACAGGATGAGCAACCGGTTCCTCTATTTGCCGGATAAATATGTGATGGGGCAGACTGCTTTAAGAGGTTGGTATGATGCCGGCGTAAACTTCGGTCCGCAAGGCGGTGTTCAGAATTATCCCATTGCTTACCAGGGTGCCGCCGGTAACCCGAATGTGACCTGGGAAAAATCCACAAAAATAAATTACGGCGCCGACCTGTCGTTTATCGACGGGAAGTTGACTGCCAAGTTCGATTATTTTACCGAAGACCGGAAAGATATTTTGATCAATCAACGGGTTGTTCCTATCTACCAGCAAACGGGCGCTTTGGCGCTCAACCTCGGAAGGGTGAAAAACGAGGGCTACGAAATTGAGCTTGGCTGGAACCAGCAGTTGAAAAACTTCCGCTACTGGTTGGATTTAAATTACTCCTTTGCCCGAAATGAAATCGTTGAAATGGACGAACCCCAACAACCCCTCGAATACCGGATGCAAACCGGCAGGAGGGTTGGCGAAATCTGGGGTTACCGGCAGGAAGGTTTTTTTAATACGGTGGAAGAAGCGGAAGCCTATAAAAATGAATTGTGGGAAACGTATAAAGAAAACAATCCGGATGCCGAACGGGATTCGTACCAGGCGTACCAGATTTTCAACACCGGCAGCGATGTTTCGGCAGGCGATTTAAAGTTTATCGACCGGAACAACGACGGCGTTATCAACGACCTCGACGAAGGTTACCTCGACAGGGTGAACTTCCCGGAATCGATGTTTGCCGTCAACACCGGCTTCCAGTTCAAACAATTTTCTTTTTCGATGTTGCTGCAGGGGGCAACCAACTTTGCCATCAACGCCCGTACGAACAACGTTCCCGACCCTACGCGGGGCTCGATGATGGACTTCATTCTCAACCGCTATACTCCTGAGCGATACGAAGCAGGCGAAAAAATTGAATTTCCCCGCCTGCTGAATGCCAGCAACAACTGGCGGTACAACGGTACTTACTGGATTCAGGATGCAACTTATTTGCGGGTTAAAAGTGTGGAAGTGGGATATACATTCGATTCTTCCCGGAAAGTCATCAGGACCATAGGCCTGGATAATTTCAGGATTTATTTGAACGGGCTGAATCTCTATACGTTTACCGGAATAAAATACCTGGATCCGGAGACGACAAACGGCGAGTTGCGTTATCCGCGTTCGAGGGTTTTCAATTTAGGGATCAGCGCTCAGTTTTAATTTTAAAAAAGATAGAATATGAAGAGACAAATAATATATCTGTTAAAGATTGCCGGGTTCCTTTCATCGATGGTGGTCCTGATCAGCTCCTGTGAGGATGATTTTCTCGAGAAACCTGCCGGGGCCGATATCACCATCGACACGGTTTTTGCAACGCCCGCCAATGCGCAGCAACTGATTTTTTCGCTGTATCACGACGATTATTTCGGTGCCGACAATATTGCCTTAAGCTGGTGGGATGCCCCCCAGTGGTATTCGAGCTGGTCAGAAATCGGGGAAGAGCTTTATGTTGGCGAAGGCGCCGGCCAGGGTACCAGCCGCTTTTACGGCAGAGGCACATTTAATACTTCCACCAGCCACATGTATCCGCTCGACTACCTGTTCCTGGCAGTGCGAAAAGCAAATACCTTTATTGAAAAAGCGCCTGGAATTGTAACCACATCTTCCGAGGACGATGAATATGTAAGGAGGATGATCGGGGAAGCCCATGCCCATTTGGCTTACCAGTATTTCAAGGGAATCAGGGTTTGGGGCAGCCTGCCATGGATTAACAAACCACTCGAAGGTGGCGAAGAGCCCATTCCAAGGGCCTCGTTTAACGATATAATCGACAGCATGGTCGTCCGTCTCGATATGGCGGCAGAGTTACTGCCTGCGCAGTGGGAAGACCGCTGGAACGGAAGGTTTACAAGTGTGGCGGCAAAGGCACTGAAAGCAAAAATTCTGGTTTATGCTGCGAGTCCTTTGTATAACGGGGCCCCACCTGCGTATGCTTCTGGTTACGAACACCCCGAGGTGCTTGGTTACGGAAGTTACGATCAACAGCGGTGGAAAAAGGCTGCGGATGCCTGTAAAGAGGCTATCGACGCGGCTCATACTGCGGGTCATGCATTGTACGCCGGTTCGGGAGTGCAGAAAAACCTTTACGATTTGGCGCTGAATCTCACCGACGAACATATTATTTACCAGCGTTTTATGCCCGACAATTCCGAAGGGGGATGGAGGTATGTAAACAACATGATGAACTGGCCCTACGGCATCGGGTGGTACAACAGGGTGGAGATCATGTACCAGCCTACCATCCAGCATGTGGATCGCTACCAGATGAAAAACGGTAAATTTCCGATTTCAGGTTATACTGACGGTGACCCGACCCGGCCCGTTATTACGGAAGCGGGCCAGCAGGCAGGATACAACGACCAGGATTACTGGAAGGACCGCGATCCCCGTTTTTATCAGAACATCGTTTACCACGGCTCTCCATTCGGGGAAAGTTACAACGACAATCCAATCAACTTCGACATCGATCCTTCCGTTCCCAACCGGACACACGGCGACTGGTCGGGTTTTAAAACCAGTTTTATTACGCGGAAGTTTGTAAACGAAGAACTCGGTGCGGGTCCTTCGGTGGTGTACAGACCCGTGCATCCCATCATTCGCCTGGCCGATCTCTACCTATTGTATGCCGAAGCTTTAAGCGAATACAACGAAGGGCCCAATGCCGAGGCGCTGCAATATTTTAACGAAGTGAGGGCGCGTTCGGGAATGCCGGGTTACGATCCTGCTAATTATCCCGGAAGTTCGGCAAGGGAACAATTCCACGAGGCGATCAGGTATGAACGGGAAATGGAATTATACATGGAAGCACAGCGCTATTTCGACCTCCGCAGATGGAAAGAAGCCGACAGGCTGAATGTGAAAATGGGCGGGGTTTCTATCGACAAAGGAGTTGTTTCCCGCGTCGATATCAACTGGACAAACATTTTTATCGATAAAATGTATTTCCATCCATTCCATAACGACTGGGTAAACAATACGCCGGGATTGTATCAGAATCCGGGGTGGTAAAAAATAGTATAAAAGCTTAAATCTTTGAATATGATGAAGAAATATAAAATTATCTGTTCATTCTTTTTGATCCTGTTTGCCGTATCGTTCAGCGGGTGGTCACAAACTGACTCTACAGAAGTGATTGTCGGTACCGAAGATGAAGTGGGCATTGCCTACGGGCGGCAGGAAAAACAACTGGTTTCCTCTTCGGTGTCGAAGGTCACCGGAGAAGAGCTGGAAAAAAGTTCGGCCATTACTTTTGGAAATACCCTCTTCGGAAGGCTTCCGGGTTTATTTGTTGTCCAGGGAGGCGGAGAACCAGGCAACGATGCGCCGTCGCTGAGAATCAGGGGGGCAAATGCAAGCCCGCTGGTGATTATCGATGGGTTTGAAAGGAATATGACTTACCTCACTCCCGAGGAAATTGAGTCTGTGTCGGTGCTAAAAGATGCATCGGCAGTGGCATTGTACGGCATGAAAGGTGCAAACGGCGCCATTGTGATTACCACAAAAAGGGGGGCGAATCAAAAAAGCAAAATCACTTTTTCGGTTCAGTCGGGTGTTCAAACTCCGGTAAACACCATGGAAGTGCTCGGCGCTAAAAATTATATGGAGTTGTACAACCAGGCGGCATTGAACGACGGGCTGCCCGCAAAATATTCACCCGACGACATTGCGGCTGCCGGCACTTCGCCGCGGTATCCCGATGTGAACTGGAAAGAGGAATTGGTAAGAAATATCACAAATGTGTCGAAAGCCAATTTGGGGGTGCTGGGCGGTTCCGATTTTATCCGGTATTTTGTCAATTTCGGTTTCCTTTACAATAACGGAATCTACAAGCCGTCCAACCCGGATATGAAAGCAAATGCCAACATGACGCGAATGTACCTGCGTTCGAATGTGGATTTGAACATCTCGAAAAGTACGGTATTCTCCATGGACCTGGCCGGGAGCATCGACAATAAAGGCAATCCGGCCTTCAGTGTGGATCAGATATGGGACGCTATTTATACGTTGCCTCCCAACGCGTTTAATGTTAGAAATCCCGATAACAGCTACGGCGGGACTTCACTGTTGATGAACAATCCGGTTGCGATGCTCGAAACATCGGGCGCCAACAATTCGGTCGATCATTTTTTGAACGCCGGTTTCCGGTTGCGCCAAAATTTCGATTTCCTGGCAAAAGGCCTTTCTGCAAGCATCGGGTATGTGATTGACAACGGCGCCAACAACTCCGACGGCAACTGGAGATTTTTCCAGGTAAGGCAAATTGCTCCCGGCTCCGGCGATGATTACCAATATTATACGTACCGGGAAAATACCCAGTACAACACCTGGAGCAGTGCCGCCAGCCGGAGGTTCCGTATTTTCGATGCCGATCTCAGGTACGACCTGCCGGAAACGAACGGGAACGAATTGAATTTTTTGGTACGTTTTCAGAGCGACAGCGAATGGCGGCAGAATTCCGACCTGTCACCTTATCTTACCAACAATGTAGGGGGAAGACTCAGTTACGTCCGCAATAAAAAATACATCCTCGAATTATCGGCAAGCTATTATGGTTCAGACCAGTATGCCGAAGGAAACAGGTACGGCCTTTTCCCCTCGGCCTCTGCCGGATGGGTCTTTTCCAACGAAGGATTTATGGAAAATTCCGAAAACCTTACGTTTGGAAAATTGAAGGCGTCGTACGGTATTGCCGGGTTAAATCCTTACCGCAGCGGAAGATATCCCTACACCCAATTTTACGAAGGCGGGGGATCGTTTCCGCTTGGCACCGACTGGACCATGTTTTACGGACTGCAGCCCGGAAGGCTCGCAAATCCCGACATAAAATGGGAAGAGGCGGAGAAAATAAATATAGGGTTGGAACTGGAATGGTTCGACCGGCTTTCGTTTGCAACCGACTTTTATATCGATAAACGCAGTGATGTGCTTTATATCGATTATTCCCGCTTTTCGGTTACCGGGGCGACGCTTCCCTACGAAAATATAGGGCGGATGACCAACAAAGGGTTCGATGCAAGCCTCGGCTATGCTTCCGATAACGGTCCGGCTTCATTTAACTGGTACATCGACGTGGTATTCTCGTTTTTCGACAACACCGTCGATGAAATGGGTGAATCGGTGAACAGCGGAAACCTCGCCCGTCTGAACAGAACCGGAAATCCGCTCGGCGCCATTTACGGCTACGAGGTGACAGGGTATTTTGAAAGCGCCCAAGACATTGCCTCCTCGCCAACACAAATGTTCGGAGAGGTGAAAGAAGGCGATTTGAAATACAGGGATTTAAGCGGAGACGGTATTATCGATGAGCGCGACATGACCATGATTGGCAACCAAACCGCCAACATCGACCTGGGATTGAAAGCGGGATTTTCCTGGAAAAACTTTGATTTTGAAGCGCTCTTCCAGGGACAACTGAACCGCGATATTACGCTTTCAGGAAATGCCCTCTACGAACCTTTTATTTCGGGAAATGCAGTGACGGAAATTGTTTTGGAAGACGGATTTCCCGCCCTTTCTCTCACAAGGATGAACAATTATCAAAATTCTTCCTATTGGGTTCGGAGCGCCGATTTTGTAAAACTGAGAAGTCTCGAGCTCGGCTATTCGTTCCCCGGAAACCGTATCGAAAGGTTTGGCATGGATCAATTGCGATTTTTCTTCAGAGGCATGAACATGCTCACCCTCAGCAAATGGAAATATACCGATCCTGAATTTTCATCGATTGGATACCCGCCCATGAAGGCTTATTACCTGGGAGTTAATATTAATTTTTAATAAAATGAAATACCTGACGGATATGAAAATCATTCATAAAATAAAAGGAATTGCAGTCGTACTGGCGCTTCTCGTTTTTTCCTGCCAGGAGATGGATATGGAATCGGGCACGGCGGTGGACGATGCGTTGTTGTGGAGCAATCCTTCCTATATCGACAATTATATGGTGGATTTAATCAGTATGATGCCCAACGGCTTTTGGTCGTCGGAACTGGGGCAGGGCATTTTTTATGCCAATGCCACCGACGAAGCTGAAAACGCCAATCCGGATGCCTATGTTCAGGGTTTCAATACCGGAAACTGGAATTCGGTCACACCCATCGACAGGATTTGGAACCGGTTTTACAAAGGAATATACAAGGTAAATGTTTTCCTTGAAAAGTCGGCTTCTGTTACATTCGATACGTTTACGCCGTCTCAACGGGAGTTGTTTTTACAACGGCTGGAGCAATACAGAGCCGAGGCGCGTTTTCTCAGGGCGCTTTTTTACTACGAACTTGTCAGACGATATGGAGGCGTAGTGTTGGTGGGTGACGAGGCTGTGCTCAATATCGGCGATCTTACCAATCCGGCTTTTGCCGCCGATCGCTCTTCGTTTGAAGAATGTGCCGACTATATTATCAGTGAATGCGATTACATTACGGATAATCATTTGCTGGACTTGCTCGATGAAGGGGCCGACCAGGGAAGGCCCAACGGAACGGCTGCCAAAGCGCTCAAGTGCAAAACCCAGGTG
>CAZXHP010000038.1:20570-22902 GCA_964639655.1 uncultured Mariniphaga sp. | reverse complement strand
TTAGAGGGAACGACAGAACTTATTGCAGATACAACAACATCCTTATATTTATCTGCAGTTTCAGTAATTACAACTGCCGGTCGAACCTTTTTTTGATTGAATTCTGCAAAAGGGAAAGGGATTAAAATGATATCGCCGATCGTCATTTTTTATCCTTTTTTTGAGGTAAATAATCCTGATAGATGTCCTCAGCCGTATTTTCCCAAAAGTCAAAACTTTCAGTCCGTGATGCAAAATCACGAATCTCCTGTTCATCATCAGTTACCTCTTCAAGAAAAGTGACAACTACTCTATACTTTTTATTCTTATTAACCGGCTCAATGATTTTTACCCGTTTTCCATCGTATATACCACGTACTGCAAACATTTTTTTGTTCAAATATACTGAATATTATAAATATAATTGCAGGCTGTTTATATCCCCAGCAACAGCCTCCCGGCATCTTTTCCACCGGTTAACAGGCGTTCCGGATTTTCAATAAATTCCTTCACTTTCACCAAAAAACCAACTGAGTCTTTCCCATCAATGATGCGGTGGTCGTATGACAAGGCAACGTACATCATAGGACGAATCACCACTTGCCCATTAACTGCTACGGGCCGCTCCTGTATGTTGTGCATGCCCAGTATGGCCGATTGCGGCGGGTTGAGAATGGGTGTTGAAAGCAGCGAACCAAAAACACCGCCGTTGGTAATGGTAAAAGTGCCGCCACTGAGTTCGTCAACCGATATTTTTTTATTCCGTGCCTTTTCGGCCAGTTCCTTAATTTCCAGTTCAATTTGCGGAATGGATTTGTTTTCGGCATTCCGCACAATGGGAACCATTAATCCTTTGGGTGTGGAAACCGCAATGCCTACATCAACAAACTGCGGAGAAATAATTTCATCGCCGTCGAGCTGCGCATTTACCATGGGATGAAAATCCATAGCCAGCGCTACTGCTTTGGTGAAAAATGACATAAATCCCAGTTTAAATCCATGCTTTTCCACAAATTGCGGCTGGTATTTTTTGCGCAACTCCATCACATTGCCCATATCAATTTCATTGAAAGTGGTGAGCATGGCGGTTTCATTTTTTACCGCCACCAGCCTTTCGCTGAGTTTTCGGCGAAGCGAAGTCATACGATTTCGGTCAATCTCACGGGAAGCCTCTCCGGGCTGCATCCATGCCGAATCTGATGCTTCTTCTTTTGCGCCCAATGCCGCTTCAACTTCTTTTTTACCGAGGCGTTTTAACCCTTTAATAACATCTTCAACCGAAATGTCGTGCTCTTTCATTAACTCTTTGGCCACAGGCGTAACTTTTACCTGGCCGTATTCCTTCGAAACCTTTTCTTCTTTTTCCTGCTCTCTTACAGGAACCTCCGGTTGTTTTTCGCTGATTTCTTCTTTTTTTTGCTTTTTGTCTTCCTTTTCGTACTCAAGCGAAGTTTCCCTTTTTTGCGGCTTTTCCTCCTGAGGTTTTTCCTCCGGTTTTACGCTGGTATCGATGGTACAAACAACAGCGCCCACTTCAACGGTTTCGCCTTCGGCCGATTTTATGGTAATTTTTCCGGCTTCACCTGCCACGATGGTCAGTGTTGCTTTATCCGATTCCACTTCGGCAATTTCCTGATCTTTTTGAACCACGGCTCCATCTTCGATGAGCCAGGCGCCAATTTCAACTTCGGTTATTGATTCTCCCGGACTGGGAACTTTAACTTCTACAATCATTTTGTGGTTTTTTTTATGAAGCAACTACTTCTTTTTCTTCAAAAACTGAATTTAAAATTTTCTCCAGTGCCTGCGTGTGTTTTTCCATTAACCCAACAGCCGGGCTTGCGCTTTCATTTCGTGCGACAACTTTTAACCCAAGGCAACCGAGTTTTCGGTTCAGGAACGGCCAGGCACCCATATTTTCAGGCTCATCCTGCGCCCAAATCAGGTTTGGTGTATTGTATTTTTTCAGAATCTGGTCGATTTGTTTATTCGGGATAGGATAAATCTGTTCCATCCGAACAATGGCCACATTTGAAATGCCTTTTTCCAATTTATGTTTTACCAAATCGTAATAGAGCCTTCCCGCAGTGAAAATTACTTTTTCCACAACTTCAGGATCGGCAACAGGATCGTCGATTACTTCCTGAAAAACGCCTTTAGCCAGGTCTTCAACCGTAGAAACTACCTGCGGATGGCGCAACAGACTTTTTGGCGTGAACACAATAAGCGGTAACCGCATTTTCATTTTTACCTGTCGGCGCAGCAGGTGAAACATGTTTGCCGGCGTTGTTGGTACTACAACCTGAATGTTGTTATTGGCCGACAATTCGAGAAATCGTTCGATGCGACCGCT
>CAZXHP010000038.1:2084-20470 GCA_964639655.1 uncultured Mariniphaga sp. | reverse complement strand
CAACCTGAATGTTGTTATTGGCCGACAATTCGAGAAATCGTTCGATGCGACCGCTTGAATGCTCGGGGCCTTGCCCTTCGTAACCGTGTGGCAACAGTAAAACCAGGTTATTCATCATTCCCCATTTTTCAAATGCCGAAGTGATATATTGATCAATCACCACTTGCGCCACGTTATTAAAATCGCCAAACTGAGCCTCCCAGATCGTCAATCCGTTGGGCTTTGCAAGAGCATAACCGTATTCAAATCCCACTACTGCATACTCCGACAGTAGCGAATTATAAACATGAAAAGTTGCCTGGTCTTCAGCTACATGTTTTAGGGGAAAATACTTTTCATCGGTACCTTCCACTACAAAGGAAGCATGGCGGTGGGCAAATGTACCGCGTTCGGTGTCCTGCCCGCTTAACCGGACCGGATGCCCTTCGACGACCAGCGTACCGTAGGCCAGCAGTTCGGCCATGGCCCAGTCGAGACGGTCGTCGAGCATCATCATCCGCCTGTCCGATAAAATCCGGTTTACCTTTTTAAAGAACGTCAAGTCTTTGGGAAGGCTATTTATTTTTTCTGCAATTTTAAACAACGTTTCCGCTTTTACGCCGGTTTTCACCGACTGGTCGAACATCGATTTATGGGGCATTTCATAAGACTCGTATTCATTTAAAAGAAACTTACGAATTTTCAGTCGTTCAATTTTTTCAGAATCCATATATTTTTCATCCAGAAACTTATCGAAATCTTTTATTTCCTTCCTTGCTTCCTCCTGAGACATTATCCCAAGTTTTGCAAGTTTTTCGGCATAGATCTCACGCGGATTCGGGTGTTTTTCTATGGCTTTGTAAAGGTTGGGCTGAGTAAACCTGGGTTCATCGCCTTCGTTGTGTCCGTATTTCCGGTAACAAAGAATATCGATAAACACATCGGTTTGAAACTTTTGTCTGAATTCCATGGCAAGTGTAATGGTATAAACCAATGCTTCCACATCGTCGCCGTTTACATGGAATACGGGCGAACGGGTTACCTTGGCCACATCGGTACAATAGGTACTCGAACGGGCATCGAGGTATGAGGTTGTGAAGCCGACTTGATTATTAATGATCAGGTGAATGGTTCCGCCTGTACGGTAACCGTCGATTTGCGACATTTGAATGGTTTCGTAAACCACTCCCTGGGCTGCTATTGCTGCATCGCCGTGAATAATGATGCCCGCTGCCTTGCTGTAGTCACTGTCATAAACAGAGTTGATGCGGGCACGAACCATACCCTGAACAATAGGGCCAACAGCCTCGAGGTGCGACGGGTTGGGCATGAGCTTCATTTTCACCTTTTTGCCGAAGTCGGTCTGCACCTCATTTTCGTATCCCAAATGGTATTTTACATCTCCGTGCCAGATGTCTTCCTCGTATTCTTTCCCGTAAAATTCCTTAAAAATATTTTCGTAGGGTTTTTCCAGAATGTTGGCCAAAATATTCAGCCTGCCACGGTGGGCCATTCCCAAAACAAATTCTTCGATGCCCAGTTCGGCGCCGCGCTCAATGACAGCGTCCAAAGCAGGTATCAAACTTTCGGCGCCTTCCAGCGAAAACCGTTTTTGCCCTACAAATTTTTTATGAATAAAGCTTTCGAACCCGACGGCTATTTTTAAATGATAAAAAATATCTTTTCGTTTTTCAGCTGAAAGTTCTTGCGAATTGCGGCTGCTTTCCATCTTTTCTTTCAACCACTGTATTACCTCGGGTTTACGCATATATACATATTCTACCCCGATGGAACGGCAATAGGTGGCTTCAAGATGCCCGATGATATCTTTCAGTTTAGCCCGGCCAATTCCAATATCATTTCCTGCCTGGAAAGTCGTTTCCAAATCATCCTTATCCAAACCGAAATTTTCGATATCGAGTGTAGGAACATATTTCCTGCGGGCCCTTACAGGGTTTGTTTTGGTAAATAGATGTCCGCGCTGACGGTAACCGTGAATTAAACCCAAAATAGCAAATTCCTTGTTAATGTCGCCCGCCATAGCCATGGCCTGTTTAACCGGATAATTGGCACGGGCCAATTCAAACCCGGCAAAAAAATGTTGCCAGCTTTTGTCTAATGACTCAGGATCTTCAAGGTATGTTTGGTACAGGTCGTTAATTGTTTCCTGTTCCTGGTTTCCAACCGATGAAAATTTATCCATTGCAGATTTAAATATTATCCAATAATTTTAAAGAAAAACAAAGCAAAAATTTTAATGTTTATTAAAACTTTGCAATTCAAATACAAATTTAGTTTTTACTTGTAATGAAGAGCCCACTTACATTTGATTTCTTCACAGAAATCAAAATCAGAAATTCAAAAAAACCGGTTTTTATTTTAACTTTAAACCCAAATCTTTATCTTTTGAAAATTTAAAGACATAACCAATTCGTTAAATTATGAACTCAGGAGTTAATCAATTTTTACCGCTTAATTTTTCAACCAGACTACAGGAAGAAGTAAATAAATACGCCATGGTTAAAGAAGTTCCGAAGAATGCAGAACTCATGCATGAAGGACAATTCGTTAAAATTTTACCTGTTGTGCTGAAAGGTTTGGTGAAAGTTTTTACACGCCGCGAAGACAAAGAACTTCTTCTGTATTATATAAAACCGGGAGAAACCTGTATTATTTCTTTCAACGCCGTACTGGCCAACGCTCCGAGTAAGGCTTATGCCGTTTCCGAAGAAAATTCGAAAATACTTTTAATGCCCACCGGGAAGGTTTTCAATTGGATGAAGGAATTTCCGGAGTTAACCCAACTGTTTTTTCAACAATACAGCGACAGGTACAATGAATTAATTGAAATGGTTAACAAGGTACTGTTCGACAAAATGGACAAAAGATTATACGAATACCTGGTGACAAAGTCAAAAATCTTAAAAAATAACAACCTGAAACTCTCTCACCAGCAAATTGCCAATGATTTGGGAACGGCACGGGAAGTGGTAACGCGGGTTCTAAAAAAACTCGAACACGAAAAAAAACTAATTCAGGATAAGAACGGAATTAAAATTCTAAGGTAGTGACCGCGGTCACAGCTTTTTAGATTTGGCAGGGTTAACTTTGAAACCAAACTTTAAACTATGCAGTTATGAAAAAAAATATGGGAACTGCCGACAGAATTATCAGAACTTTGTTAGCCCTGACAATTGCTATTTTGTATTTCACCGGTATTATTGAGGGCACTGTCGGGATACTATTGCTTATCGTTTCCGTAGTTTTATTGCTCACAAGTGTGTTGAGTTTTTGCCCGGCTTATTTACCGTTTGGAATAAAAACCTGTAGCAGCCCAAAATAATTACACAAATTTTTTGTGTTTTTTTTTACAAAAATGAAGATTTAAATATCCTTTATTATTTTTTTAAACAATAAAAACAGAAAACGATGAAAACAAATTTTACATTTTCAAAACACCTCCTGCAGAATCTGTTGATAATTTCCGTTTTAATGTTTGGGGGTTTTTCTCAAGCAGTTGCTCAATCGAAACACATTGTCGAGGTGACCCAAAATGTATTTACACCCGACGAACTGGAAATTATTGCCGGTGATACGGTTGAATGGAGAAACACAGACGGGTATCACAATGTTAACGGTACCACCGATACCTATCCTTCAAACCCTGAATCGTTTGGAAACGACCCCGACACCGGATGGACTTACAGTTATGTTTTTACAAAAACCGGGGAATACAACTACCAGTGCGATCCGCATGTTGGATTGGGAATGGTTGGAAAAATTGCGGTAAAAGAAGCTGACGGGAATAATGGTGAAAAGCACATGCTCACCGTTAATTTTACCGGAATGAACCCACACGTGGGCCAGGACCTTTGGCTGGCAGTTACCGATAAATCATCGGGAATGGAAGTGGACCGCGTAAAAGCCACTGCCGAAGTCGATTTTATAATTCAGGTTGACGGAATTGAAAACGGAATGTCGTACACTATCGATTTTTTTGCCGACCATAATCAAAACGGAATGTACGATGCGCCGCCCACCGACCATGCGTGGAGACTCGAACTGGACGACGTAATGGGAGACACCACACTCAATTTTGCCCACAATACCGACTTCACAGACATTATGTGGCAAAACAGGCTGACTGTAAATTTTACCGGAATGAACCCGCATGTAGGGCAGGACCTTTGGCTGGCTGTTACCGATAAATCATCGGAAATGGAAGTGGACCGCGTAAAAACCACTGCCGAAGTCGATTTTATGGTTCATGTTTACGGAATTGAAAACGGAATGTCGTACACTATCGATTTTTTTGCCGACCATAATCAAAACGGAATGTACGATGCGCCGCCCACCGACCATGCGTGGAGACTCGAACTGGACGACGTAATGGGAGACACCACACTTAATTTTGCCCACAATACCGACTTCACAGACATTATGTGGCAAAACAGGCTGACCTTAGATTTTACCGGAATGAACCCGCATGTGGGACAATATTTTTGGGTAGGTCTGGTCGATCAGGAATCAGGAAGTTTAACCGACAGTATTGAAACCACAGCAGAAGTTGATTTTATGCTGCACTTTTACGGAATTGAAATCGGGATGTCATACACTATCGATTTTTATGCCGACCATAACCAAAATGGCATGTACGATGCGCCGCCCACCGACCATGCGTGGAGACTCGAACTTGAAAACGTAATGGGCGATACCACATTGACATTTGCACACAACACCGATTTTACAGATATTTTTGGTACCACATCTGCACTCAGCTATAAAATTCAAGACTTTAATTTTTACCCCAACCCGGTTGATGATATAATAACCATCGATTTGAAATCAGGATCTGAAAATATCAGGGATATTTCGGTTTACGATTTGGCGGGGAAAAAAAGAGTTATTCAAAGTAAAACTTTCAACAATCAACATCATTTAAATGTTTCATTTTTAAATAGTGGTATTTACGTTTTGGAAATTAATAAGGAAGACGGAAAGTATAGGACAAAATTCATAAAAAAATGAATAAATGACAATGAAGAGACGCACACTCAATTTTTTAGTTTTCTTTTTAGGAATCTCTGCAGCGGCGCATGGGCAGGAAGCGGTGCAGGAACAGGCTTTTCAGGGAACCCGCCTTGTCAATGAACAATCAGTCAATCTTGCCGACCACGGCGAGTTACGTCTCTATATTCAACACCGGTTTGGAGAAATTGGCGGAGGATTATACGAGCTTTTCGGTTTAGACCTGGCTACCATGCGGCTTGGGTTTGAATACGGTTTGGCAAAAAACCTGAATGTTGGTTTTGGCCGGAGCACCTATTTGAAAACCTACGATGTATATGCAAAAGGAAAAATCGCTGAACAAACCGAAACTTTTCCGGTTTCCATTGCCCTGGTGGCGGCAGGTTCGGTACCCACACTGCGCAATTTTCCTGAAAATGAAAACAACTTTTCGTCAAAATTCTCGGGAAACATTCAACTTCTGCTGGCCAAAACCATGGGGCCGGTTGGCTTTCAAATTGCCCCCGGCTATTTAAAAACCGGCTATATGCTTTTCGAAAGCAAAAACATTTCCGTGTTTACTTCCGGCTTGTCCGGTTCAGTCAGGATTTCACCAAAAGTTTCGGCAAACCTGGAATACCTCATACCTTTTACTGACGAATTATCGGGCGTAAATCCTCTGTCGCTGGGAGTTGACATCGATACGGGAGGTCACTTATTCCAGCTTATTTTGTCGAATTCGCAGCAAATTTTCACCCATGGGGTTTATACCGCCACGCAGGGAAGCTGGAGTGAGGGAAAATTGTTTTTTGGGTTTAACCTGATTCGGGAATTCAGAATTAACTATTATTGATATGGAAAGAAAAGATTTTTTGCAAAAATTTGCGGTTGGCGGAAGCCTGTTGTTAGCGTCGCCAATGCTTTTTAACGCCTGCAAAGACGATGATGAGGGGCCGGAAGGGACGACAATCGACTTATCCGACCCGGCATTTTCCGCATTGCAGGAAGTAGGCGGTTTTGCCTATGCCGGAGACATTATTGTTATCCGTACCGGTGAAAACACCTATGTTGCTCTTTCGAAAATTTGTACACACGAGGGATGCACTGTAGGTTACGATCCGTCGAATAATCTATTACCCTGCCCGTGCCATGGTTCGGTTTATGCCATTTCGGGAGCGGTAATCAACGGTCCGGCGCAAAACAGTCTTCACATTTATACCGTTTCCAAACAGGGGGATATGCTCACTATTTCCTAACAAAATTAACGGGAGTTTTCAATATTATCAAAACAATAGTGTTTCCTTATTTTAGACTGAACATCCCAGACACATTCAAGGCCTGCCGGGAAAACCAAATAGTCTCCCGGCCTTACGGTAAGCGCATCGAACTCGGAAACGATGTTCGCTTCACCTTCAATAATATAACAATGTTCTGTTTTGTCGTAATACCAGTCGAATTTATCCTCATCGAATTCATTGACAGGCCAGTCAAAAACGCCAGCCTCCTCCAGCTCCTCCTGATCGGGTCGTTCAATTTCTATTCTCATCGTTTTGCGTTTCTGCAAAAATAAAAAAGAAACCATTTCTGTTATCACCAACAACGAATAAAAATACAATACTTAATTAAACTACTGATTATAAAATTTTTGCACATATTAAATCAACTATGCTACTGAACCAATTCTGCTTATTTTTGTTTGGATTTCCAATAAAAAAGACTATGATGAGCGAATTTTGGAACCAACGATACACTTTGAAAGAATTTGTTTACGGTACAGAACCTAACCGTTTTTTTGAAGCTCAAATCGCCAAAATCGAACCTGGTACAATTCTTTTTCCTGCTGAAGGAGAAGGAAGAAACGCAGTTTTTGCAGCCAGGTTGGGATGGAATGTTTTTGCATTCGACAGCAGCAGTGAAGCCAAAAAGAAAGCTGATTTACTGGCTGAAGCACATTCTGTTAAAATAAAATACAGTGTAAACGACATAGAGAAGGCAGAATATCAGACCGGTTTTTTTGATTGTGTCGTATTAATTTTTGCACACTTTCATCCGTTCGAAAGAAGTTATTTCCACAACAAACTGCTTTCGTATCTGAAGCCTGGCGGAACAATTATTCTTGAAGGATTTTCAAAAAAACAGATGCAGTTTAATTCGGGAGGTCCGCGAAACACAGAAATGCTCTTTTCGAAAGAAGAAATCAAAAATGATTTTAAAAGTTTGCAAAAAATTGAACTTGAAGAAACAATAACAGACCTGAATGAAGGCAGATTTCACCAGGGGCCGGCATCAGTCATCAGGATGATTGGACTTAAATAGGAGGTTTTTATTATTTTAGTCACCTTATTAAAAACCAACACTTTTGAAAACAAGTTTTTTCCTGTTGTGCATCGTTGTTTTTACGATACAATCTACAGTTGCCCAGCCGGTTATTCAGGCCGTAAAAATCAGCACTCCGCCTCATATCGACGGGAATGTGGTTGAAGAGGTTTGGAACCAGGCTTTTCCGGTAACCGATTTTTACCAGCGCGAACCCAACTTAGGTGCGCCGGTTTCCCAAAAAACCGAATTTTTGGTTTGTTACGACGCGCATAACATTTACTTTGCAGTAAGATGCCGGGACGATTCCCAAAAAATTACTGCGAAGGAAATGGCCCGCGACGTGAGTCTGGGCAACGACGACCGGATACAAATAATACTGGATACCTACCTCGATCGGAGAAATGGTTACTGGTTTCAGATTGGCCCGCGCGGCTCCATCGGCGATGCGCTGATTAGCGAAAACGGAGCGGCATTTAACAAGGAATGGGACGGATTATGGACCGGAAAAGCCACTATTAAAGATTACGGTTGGGAAGCCGAGGTTGCCATTCCGTTTAAAACACTGGGATTCGACAAATCGAACACGCAGTGGGGAATTAAATACATCCGGCATATCGTTAGTAATATCGAATCTTCGTACTGGCCTGAAGCCAACCTGAACACCCACAAATTTCAGGTTTCCGATGCCGCCATTCTGGATGGAATAGAAAATATTACACAGGGCATCGGCCTCGATATTTCTCCTTACCTGGTTACCGGATTCAATACCGGAAAAGGTGAAAAAACCGACCCGAAACTAACGGGGGGAGTTGATCTGTTTTACCAGATTACTCCCAGCCTGCGATCTTCGCTAACCATAAACACCGACTTTGCAGAAACCGAAGTGGACGATCGCCAGATTAACCTGACCCGCTTTAGTCTTCATTTTCCTGAAAAGCGGGATTTCTTTTTAAACGGTGCCAACTATTTTCAGTTTGGGATTGAAGGCGATGACGAAAGTCCGGTGGCGCAACGCCTTATTCCTTTTTTCTCCCGCAGAATGGGACTCGACGAAAACGGCCGGCCGATTCCTGTTAACTATGGCGGAAAACTCACCGGCCAGTACAAAAACTGGAACATTGGCCTGTTGCACATGAATGACGACCGGCAGGCTGGAAATCAGAATTTTTCGGTACTGCGTGTTTCTCATAACCTTTGGGAACAGTCGTCGGTGGGCATTATCGGCACCCACGGAAACGCCCTGGCCGATTCGGCCAACCTGCTGACGGGCGCCGATCTGAAATTATCCACCTCTCGTTTTCAGGGGAATAAAAATATATCGCTTGTTCTTTTCGGGTTAAAATCGAATACCACCGATATGGAAGGCGACAATAGTTCCTGGGGCGCCCAGTTCTCCTATCCCAACGATTTGGTAAAAGCCCGGCTGGGATACCACGAGATCGGGAAAAACTTTGTAGCCGGAATGGGTTTTGTTCCCCGAACCAACATTAAAGAGACGTACGGAGAATTTAAATTCGGCCCGCGCCCCGGGAAATGGGGTATAATGCAACTACAGACAGGTGGTTCGTTTATCAGCATTTCAAACCTGGAAAATAAAAGAATTGAAACTGCTGAATTTCAAATCAAACCGCTCGGCATTCGTTTCTTTTCGGGAGAAGAAATCAGCTACTCCCTCATTAACCAGCACGAGTATCTTTATACCGGGTTCAATATTTTCGAAAATATTGTTATTCCTCAAAACGGATATGAGTGGTGGCGCCATCAAATCGACCTGAAAACAAAAGGAGCGCGCAATTTTTGGGGAGAAGCGTCTTACGGATTTGGTGAGTTTTACAACGGAAAGCGCAACGATATAATACTTAAGGCAAACTGGAAAATAGCTGTTCCTTTTTTTCTGGGCAGTTCTTTTATCCAAAACCATGTAAAACTTCCGCAGGGCAATTTTACCGCAAATATTTACCAGCTTAACGCCAACATTCTGTTCAGTCCGGATATAACGCTTTACAGCTTTGTACAATACGACAACGCCAGTAAAAATGCAGGCTGGCAGTCGCGTTTTCAGTGGATTTTAAAACCCGGCAACGAAATTATTGTGGCATGGAACACACAGTTTTTAAAAAATGACGGACCGTATTTTATGGACGAAAGTGCCCTCAGACTGAAACTTAAATACAATATCAGGTTCTAAAAACAAAATAAAGGTTAAATTTGTCCGTTGGAAAAGTAATCTCACGACAAAAAACTAAACTTTTTATCTTAAAACAGCGTAAAAATTTAAAAATTGAACACCTGGCTCAACCAACATTCATATTTCGGTATAGTTTTGAATGACACAAACGTTCTAATATTAAATTAGTTGGATTAATTTGAAAAAAGAATTCAAAAAAAGATTTTTTATTTTTGGAATCTAATAAGTATTTACTATAATTGCAGCCGAATTTCAACAAATTCTCGTCTCCACTTTATTTGTTCCAAATAGATTATCAAAATTAGTTTTAATCGGATAAGAGAATAATAACATTTATACAATGTACGACATTTTAGAATTGAATAAAAAACTCGTCCCTGAGTTGCGTGATATTGCAAAGGGACTAAAAATCAAGCGCGTAGAGTCTTATAAAAAGCAAGATCTCATTTACAAGATTCTCGACACACAGGCCATTCAGGAAGCAGAAAAAAACGCCAAAAAGAATAGTCCGCAAGATCAAAAAGATCAGAAAAAGGAGGAACGTTCTACGTTTAAGAATTTTTTGCGCAAGAAACATGATTCGTCAAAAGAAACGGGGACTCAGAAAGAAGAAAAAACGCAAAAGGGAAAACGTCCGCGGCGCGATAGAGTTGAACCTGTAACAAAATCTGAAAAAATTGAAATGCAGGGAAAAAAAGCCGACGCCAAAGAAACTGCGGTTCAATCCCGCCAGGATCAGATAAAAGCTATCATTCAGGGATTCAGCGAAAAATCGAAAAACACCAAAGAGGATGAAAAAAACAAAAAACAGGACACCCGGGAACCGGTGCAGGAAAAAGCTGAAAAACCCAAAGCTCAGCCGCAGGAAGAGTTGAAGAAAAAACCTGCAGATGCAAAAACAGAAACTCCCGCCGAAAAAAGTTCTGCCGAGCCTGAAAAAAAGCCGCAGGACAATAAAGAACAGGGCAAACAAAAATTTCATAAAAAAGAAAACAGAGAGTATAAATCGCATCAGCAAAAACATCAGAATGGTAGCCATCAGACCGGTAATGGCAAAGGAAACAACAACAAATTTTACGAATTTGACGGAATTGTAACCAACACCGGAGTGCTTGAAATTTTGCAGGATGGTTACGGTTTTCTCCGCTCCTCTGATTTCAACTACCTGAATTCGCCCGACGATGTGTATGTTTCGCAGTCGCAAATCAAACTTTTCGGGTTAAAAACCGGCGATACGGTAACCGGTACCATTCGTCCGCCCAAAGAAGGTGAAAAATATTTCCCGCTGATTAAAGTTTTGGAAATTAACGGCCGGAGCCCGCAATACATTCGCGACCGCGTTCCGTTCGATCATCTCACTCCGTTGTTCCCTGATGAAAAATTTGAATTAACCGGCAAAGGACACGACAACATTTCCACCAGAGTGGTTGACATGTTTGCGCCCATCGGAAAAGGTCAGCGCGGATTAATTGTAGCCCAGCCAAAAACCGGGAAAACAGTTCTTTTAAAAGAAATAGCCAACGCCATTGCAGCCAACAACCCCGAAGTTTATATGATTGTACTGCTGGTTGACGAACGGCCTGAAGAGGTGACTGATATGGCACGCAGTGTGAATGCCGAAGTTATTGCCTCCACGTTCGATGAACCCGCCGACAAACACGTAAAAGTTGCCAATATTGTTTTGGAAAAAGCAAAACGGCTTGTAGAGTGTGGTCACGATGTGGTAATTCTGCTCGATTCAATTACCCGTTTGGCCAGGGCCTACAACACAGTTCAGCCAGCCTCGGGAAAAGTACTGTCGGGGGGTGTAGATGCCAACGCATTGCACAAGCCCAAACGCTTTTTCGGGGCCGCACGTAATATAGAAGAAGGCGGCTCTCTTACAATTCTGGCCACCGCGCTTACCGAGACCGGCTCGAAAATGGACGATGTCATCTTCGAAGAATTTAAAGGAACAGGCAACATGGAATTGCAGCTCGACAGGAAACTTTCGAACAAAAGAATTTTCCCGTCAGTGGATATTCCTGCATCGAGCACACGCCGCGAAGACCTGCTCATCAAAAAAGAAATCCTCGACAAGCTTTGGATTTTACGCAACTATCTGGGAGACATGAACTCGCTGGAAGCCATGGAGTTTATGAAAACAAGGCTGATGCGTTCCAACTCAATTGCCGAGTTTCTTGCCTCGATGAACGATGGCTAAAAAAAACGATTTAATTTTATATTTTTTAAAAGCAGGCATTTCAGCCTGCTTTTTTTATTTTTACTAATTATAAATTACACAAAATCTTTAATTTTGACATCTTCACATTACAATTTCAGGCAAAAACTGTTACTTTTGCACAAAAAATAGAATCTTGGAATTTTTTCATCATACACATAGGACTTTACTGGAAAGCACTCACCCAACACTGCGGAGAGAGTTGCTAAAAACCGTCGATTGGTCGGACCGGTTGATTTGCATTAAAGGATTCCGGGGAGTTGGAAAAACTACTTTTTTGCTCGACTATCTCAAAAAAGAATTTCCCAATGACAATTCGGTATTGTATGTTAATTTGAACAATTTTTATTTTACCCGGCGAACAATTCTTTCGTTTGCCGATGAATTTGCAAAACGCGGAGGAAAAATCCTGTTACTCGACCAGATACAAAAATACCCCAGCTGGTCGAAAGAACTCAGGCAATGCTACGACAGGCTGCCGGGTCTTAAAATCATTTTCACCTCGTCGCCGGTACTGCGCATTACCGAAGATAATCCCCATTTGAAGGGAATTGTAAAAGTTAACCACCTCGAAGGGCTTTCTTTTCGCGAATATTTGAATTACTTCACAAAAAACAATTTCCCGGTTTATTCCATTCACGACATATTGAACAACCACATTGAAATTGCAAAGGAAATTGTTTCGAAAGTAAGACCGCTTGCCTATTTTGGCGAGTACCTGAAAAATGGAATATACCCTTATTTTATAGACGACCCGAATTTCTATTCCAACCGATTGTTAAAACATATTAACCTGGCATTGGAAATAGATGTCCCCTACATCAACCAAATCGAGCTAAAATATTTGTCAAAACTCAGAAAACTGTTGTACATCATAGCGTCGGAGACTCCTTTTTCGCCAAATGTGAGTAAATTGGCGGCTGATGTAAAAACATCGCGCGCAACGGTTATGAATTATCTCCGTTACCTGAAGAATGCAAAGCTCATTCAGTTGCTTTATGCAAACGGAGGCGAAAATGAATTAAAAAAACCAGACAAGGTATATATGCATGATACCAATTTGTTGTATGCCATTGCACCTGAAAATGTGGAAAAAACCAACCTCCGGCAAACGTTCTTTTACAGCCAGGTGGGTTACATTTTACCGGTGAACAGCTCCGAAAATGCAGATTTTCTAATTGATCATACCCTGCATTTTTTAGTTGGCGGGCATAAAACCGAACCGGGGAAAGGACAATTTGCTGCTGCCGACATGATAGAAACCGGCAGTAACAATAAAATCCCCCTATGGCTTTTTGGTTTTTTGTATTAAAAAAAAATCACTACGAAATATTAATTTTGAAACAAAGGAGAATAATAATGGCAAAACAAAAAAAGTTTATCACGTGCGACGGGAACTATGCAGCTGCATACATGAGTTATATGTTTAGTGAAGTTGCATGTATTTACCCGATTACACCATCGTCAACTATGGCCGAATATGTTGACGAATGGGCTGCTTTCGGTCAAAAAAATATGTTCGGGCGCCCTGTTCGCCTCGCTGAAATGCAGAGTGAAGGCGGAGCGGCGGGAGCAGTTCACGGTGCACTTCAGTCGGGTGCCCTCGCTACCACCTACACGGCCTCACAAGGATTATTACTGATGATTCCCAACATGTATAAAATTGCCGGTGAGCTTCTTCCTACGGTATTCCATGTAAGCGCCCGGGCTGTTGCGGCACATGCGCTTTCAATTTTTGGCGACCACAGCGATATTTACGCTGCCCGTCAAACCGGATTTGCGATGCTTGCATCAGGCTCTGTGCAGGAAGAAATGGATTTGGCCGGTGTGGCACATTTGGCTACTTTAAAATCGAGAATTCCTTTCCTTGCATTTTTTGACGGCTTTCGTACTTCCCACGAAATTCAAAAAGTGGAAGCACTTCAAATGGACGATATGATTCAACTGGTTGATCAGAAAGCACTGCAGGAATTCCGTAACCGCGCCCTGAACCCGGAAAACCCGGTAACCCGCGGAACAGCTCAGAATCCCGACATCTTCTTCCAGGCCAAAGAATCTTCGAACAGGTTCTACGATGCCGTTCCCGACATAGTAGCCGGTTATATGAAAGAAATTTCGGAACTTACCGGACGCGAATATCATCCGTTTGATTATTACGGCGATCCTGAAGCTGAAAGCATCATTATCGCAATGGGCTCTGTAACGGAAACCATTAAAGAAACCATTGATTACCTGACGGCTCAGGGGAAAAAAGTGGGGATGATTGCCGTTCACCTCTTCCGTCCGTTTTCTGCAAAATATTTTGTACAGGCATTGCCTGAAACGGTTAAACGCATTGCAGTGCTCGACCGTGCCAAAGAACCCGGAGCTAACGGCGAACCCCTTTACCTCGATATAAAAAACCATTTCTATGGTAAAGAAAATGCACCCGTTGTAGTGGGTGGCCGCTATGGGTTGGGCTCAAAAGATACCACTCCGGCACAAATTCTTTCGGTTTATGAAAATCTGGCAATGAACGAACCGAAAAACGATTTTACGATTGGTATTATTGATGACGTAACATTCAAGTCTCTTCTGCCAAAAGAAGAGATTGACATCACGCCTAAAGGAACCTACCAGGCCAAATTTTACGGATTGGGATCGGACGGAACGGTTGGCGCCAACAAAAACTCCATAAAAATTATTGGAGATGCAACAGATAAATTCTGCCAGGGTTACTTCCAGTACGACTCAAAAAAATCAGGCGGATTCACCTGCTCACATTTACGTTTTGGAGATAAACCGATTCGATCAACCTATTTGGTTACAACACCCGATTTTGTAGCATGTCATGTTCCGGCGTACATCAATTTGTACGATGTTTTAAAAGGACTGAAAAAAGGCGGTTCGTTCCTGCTTAACTCTATTTGGGATGAAGAGGAAACCAAACGCCGTTTGCCAGACCATATGAAAAAATACCTGGCCGAAAACGAAATCAAGTTTTATATCATCAACGGTACAAAATTGGGCGAAGATATCGGATTGGGAACACGTACCAATACCATTATGCAATCGGCATTTTTCAAAATTACTCAGGTAATTCCTTTCGAAATGGCTGTGGACGAAATGAAAAAAGCCATTGTAAAATCCTACGGTAGAAAAGGAGAAAAAGTCGTTAACATGAACTTTGCCGCTGTTGAAGCAGGTGGTAAAAACGTGCATAAAGTCGAGATTCCGGAAGAATGGAAAAACATTGAAGTGAAAGCTGCCAACGGCACTTCAGAACGCCCGGAATACATTGTGAAAGTGGTTGACGCCATCAACAATCAGAAAGGCGATGATCTTCCGGTTTCCACATTTGTCGGAGCAGAAGACGGTTCATTCCCGCTGGGCACTGCTGCTTATGAAAAAAGAGGTATTGCCGTCAGCGTACCCGAGTGGCAGGCCGAAAACTGCATCCAGTGCAACCAGTGTTCATATGTGTGTCCGCATGCTGCAATCCGTCCGTTCCTGTTAACCGACGAGGAGGTGGACAAAGCGCCTGAAGGAACTGAAACCCGCGTAGCCACTCCATCGAAAATGTTCAACGGAATGAGTTTCCGAATTCAGGTGAGCGTACTCGACTGTACTGGCTGCGGAAACTGCGTGGAAGTTTGTCCTTCCAAGGAAAAATCGCTGATAATGAAATCACTGGATTCACAGCAAGATGAAATTAAACGCTGGGATTATATGGTGAACGAAGTTTCGTTGAAAGAAAAAGTGGTGGATAAAACCAAATCGGTGAAAAACTCTCAGTTTGCACAACCATTGTTCGAGTTCTCCGGAGCTTGTGCCGGTTGCGGCGAAACGCCTTACATTAAGCTGATTACCCAGCTTTACGGAGAACGAATGATGGTTGCAAACGCTACTGGTTGTTCTTCCATTTATGGTGGTTCTGCTCCTTCAACACCATATTGTAAACACAAAGACTCAGGTCAAGGACCAGCATGGGCCAATTCACTTTTCGAAGACAATGCCGAATATGGTTTTGGATTTTCAGAAGGAGTTATTGCTCAGCGAAACCGCTTGGAAGACATTATGAGAAGCGCGTTGTCTAACGGAGCTTCGGATGCAGAAAAAGAGGCATTCCAGCTTTGGATCGACAACAAAAATGATGGCGAAGGTTCGGTTGAAGCTTCACAAAAAGTATTGGAAGCTATTGCCGGCAGCAAAAGCGAATATGCCAAAGTTATTACCCAACTGAAGCAATACCTGGTGAAAAAATCAATCTGGGTGTTCGGTGGCGACGGCTGGGCGTACGACATTGGCTACGGTGGTCTCGACCACGTGATGGCAAGCGGCGAAGATGTAAACGTTCTGGTGATGGATACCGAAGTTTACTCCAACACCGGCGGGCAGTCGTCGAAAGCTACACCGGTGGGCGCCGTGGCAAAATTTGCAGCATCGGGTAAAAAAATCCGTAAAAAAGATTTGGGCGCCATGATGATGACCTACGGGTATGTTTACGTTGCCCAGGTGGCCATGGGTGCTAACCAGACACAATACCTGAAGGCCCTGCGCGAAGCAGAAGCCTATCCGGGACCCTCTATCATTATTGCTTATTCACCATGTATCAGCCATGGTCTGCGGGCAGGAATGGGCAATACACAGGATGAAGAAAAGAGGGCAGTTGAATCGGGTTACTGGTCGCTTTTCCGTTACAACCCGCTGTTGGAAAACGAAGGTAAAAACCCGTTCCAGCTCGATTCGAAAGAACCCGACTGGAGCAAGTTCCAGACCTTCCTGAACGGCGAGGTACGTTACACTTCGCTGAAGAAATCATTCCCGGCCGAAGCCGACCAATTGTTTAAGGCAGCCGAAGAAAATGCCAAGTGGAGGCACAATTCATACAAACGTATGGCCGTCATGGACTTTTCAAAAGTTGAAGAATAATTCGCAAAAGCGGAGCTGCATAAAAAACAGCCGGTGCAGCATTGTACCGGCTGTTTCTTTTTTAGCAGAAACGAAAATTTTAAGCTAACCTGCGGCTGGATTATTGCATTGTTGCAGTCCAGTTTTCCACCATCGCATTGCCTCCCCGGTGAATCTGAACTGTTCCAACAATCTGTTTTCCCTCAATTCTCCCACTGTAAACGTAATTTTCGTTTTTGGCTGGATTTGCCGCTCTAAAACTGATTCTTTCCCCTTTAAGCAAACTGTTTGTTACCGGCAGATTGTCGCCGCCGCTTTTCAGTTGCAGGTTGATTTCCTGAAACTCCTGACTGGCTGAAAGGGAAAAGGCCTGGCCCTTTGTTTTCCAATTCCACTGTCCTTCGACTTTTGCAGGGATTATCCAGAAATAAACATCGCTGGTTTCTTCGCGTAAAAAGGCATCGGCATTCCAGTATCCCATGTCGAAATCGTGCGAAACCACACGTGTTCCGGGTTTCAGGCGTTCCAACAAATGCGGACGGAGCTGAATATTCACTGAATTTAAAAGGTACATGGTAATTACGCTGGCTCTGCTGAATTCCGCATCGAATATATTTCCTTCAATAAAAACCACCCGGTCGTTCACGCCGGCTTTTTGGGCATTTTCACGCGCTTCCTTAATCCGTCTCGGGTCTAAATCAACCCCGTGAGCGTATGCACCGCGTTTGGCCGCAGCAATCACAATGCGGCCGTCGCCCGAGCCCAGGTCGATGACATAATCGCCCGGTCCGACTTCAGCCATATCGAGCATTTTCTCCACCACAGGCTCCGAGGTAGGAACATAGGGGACATCGAGCAATTGTGCCGAAACTTCTTGTTGACCAGCCAAAACGGTGATCATCGATATAACCAGAACCAATAAGTTATTTTTAACTCCATTGATTCTAAAACAGGATTTCAAATTTTGAGTTTTCATACTTCTTCTCATGATTACTAATGCTTAATTACTAAAAAAACAAGGGAAAAGTTACGAATTATAATTTATTCCGTCGTTCTTTTCCCGGATTACGGAGCATTATCAGCGCCAAATACGTTTTTGCATCTAATCATTTTCCAAAAAAATCCATAATGTTCTTGGGAGCCTGTTTCTCCGGCTACACGCTTTTCACCTGATACAATTCTGTAAAGGCTTTTTATTAACCTTGTGGTCAAAAGTCATTTTTATTACAACAGTAATATTTTACCTAACTCTGTTTACCACGAATTCCGTTATTGCGCAGAATATAGTTAAGGTGATTTTAAAAAAAAAGAAAAGAGGTTTCCTTTTTGAGAAAACCTCTATAGATTATTTTACAAAGTCTCTACCTTCTGAAATAAGTCATGGAAGGATTTGGCCTGCCGACGAAACAGATACGATTAAAACCATATTTCTGAATGATACTGAATGATTTTAATGCTTCAGTCTGACTGCCACCAAAATCCATAATCCAATGCGACCCTTCAACGATTTTCCACCTTCCGTTGATTTTTTTAACAACAATCGCAGAAGGATTAAAGCCAACAGAATCTTCCCCCTGGAAATAACCTTCAGGAGGCTTGCCTCCGGATAGCCAGTAATTCATAGATGGTCCGGGACGACCTACAAAACACTGACTGGTTAGTTTGTAGTATTTGATGACTTTGTATGCCATTACCGCTTCTGTAACGCTGTTTGCAAAATCAAGGAGAATGGAAGATCCATCCGTAATTTTCCAACGGGAGTTCAATCTTTTTATCTGAACG
>CAZXHP010000038.1:0-1984 GCA_964639655.1 uncultured Mariniphaga sp. | reverse complement strand
ATTTATTCAAGTCTCTCGACCAGGGCTGGGCACCGGTAGCACAACCTACATAGCCAATGGCACCGGTCGATTTTTTAACTGTAAGCTCTTCGCCGATTGACTCCGGATTTCTTACAGACTGAATACAAGCTGGCTGAGGCGGAATGGAATTAAACACTTCTCCGGCATTGGTTCCGTTATGAAACACCCCATTAATGTCGGTGTACCCATCATAGGGAGCCTGTGTTGCAAACTCCGAAGTACTGCAGGCAGAAGCGAAAACCACCGGCAATTTGTTCATGTTATTTAATCCCGCTATGTCGGCCATCGCATAACATCCATGCCAGGTCGTGCGGCTTCCATGTCCTACATAACTGACGAATCCTACACCAGCATTAATCTTTGAGTTAATACCTCCGGGAGTTGGTTGTGTGACATTTGAACAGGGATTACCAGCCGAGTACATTTTTTGATTGGTAAACCCGGAAAGGTTATAAGCAGCATTGTATTCCTGCGTTTTGCAGGCATCATTCAACCAGTCGGTTGTTGCGATTAACAGTGTTTTTTTAAACCATGCCGGCTTATATCCACCGTTTTCATAGTTAATAACCTTGTTTACATACCGTGTTACTTCTGCAACGTTGGATGCCGGAACTCTACCTACTGCAATATCGGGCCGGAGGTCCACATCATCAAGATTTAATGCACCGGTACCTGATTCTCCGCGCAGCTCACCATAGTAACCGTTGTTGTTTTTATCCCAGTTGTCCATAGCGCCGTTTGGTTCAAACAGGTCTGCATAATACAGATCAGTGGCATAAAAAGCCGTGTTAAACGCATTTGCATCTTTACGATCATTTTTTGTGTATCTGACCGGGAATTTGTCACTGTCGCCAACCAGCATTGCAAACCGCAACCCGTTTTTGCGCCGCCAGTTTACGAGGCAGTTTTTTACCTTTTCTGCTTCATCCCTGCCTGAATACTGGCTGTAGATAGTACTTAGTTCGACGATTTCGGTGCTGATTCCCGTATTATTTTTATGGGTTTTCAAAGGAACCAATGCATTTTTAAACTCAGTCGGACAAAGGATTAGAAGATCAATTGGATTTGCCATAGTTTTACCTCCTTAATAATTTAATGGTTTATTCATACAAGTTATGGAATAATTCAATGGGAATCATCAGTTTAAGCAAAAAAATCTTCGCTGGTAATGACGAGGATTTTTTCAATAGTTGGCACCTGCTTCTTAGGCTTACGGCCTTGCTTTTCTTGATAGCAAAGATGACCTTTAGGAAGGAATGTGTTGTGAAAAAATCGCCAAAAAATACCAGAAGACCCCAGGGTGTTCCCCATTCGTGAAAAAACTTTTCCAGGGTATGGTGGTTCGCCATCCGCGTAACACTTAAAATCTCTCCAAACTCAACACTCCACAGGCCTGGTACGGAGCGCTGTACAGAAAATCAACGCGGCGGGTGGCCAGCAGGCTATTGCCGGGATTATAAAAAGTGAACTTAAAAAATTAAGATTAAATTAAAAAGAATATCATGAACGTTGTTAATTTTAATTATGAAGGGAATGAGATTCCTTTCAGAGTGAACGAGAATGGCGAAGTGTTTATGAATGCTACCAAAATGGCAGAACCTTTTGAAGGAAAAAGGGTGAAAAATTTTTTGCGCGGTAAGGACTTATCAGAGTATATCAATGCATTGCACGAATCTAAATTAATTACTCAAATACGAGTAATTGCATAATCCCCAATGATTCAAGTCGTTAGAGGAAGAGGGGAAGACTCTGGAACTTGGTTTCAGGAGGATCTCGCATTGCGTTACTCATAACGGTTAAACCCAAGATTCGGTGTTTGGTGTGATCAGCGGATCAAAGAGATCATGAACCAGGGATTCTCAGCGTCAAATCCGGAAGAGAAGGGGTACGATTGATAGTCGTAAGCTGAGTATTTAACTCTGCGTTCAAGTTCATTTCAATTCCACGATGGTACGATTGATAG
>CAZXHP010000037.1:13264-23075 GCA_964639655.1 uncultured Mariniphaga sp. | reverse complement strand
ACCTGACGGAAACAGGATTAGCACCATAACTGATTTGGCGGGCGATGTAGCCGGTGTAACGGATTATCCCGGAAGTACTTCTCAGGTTGGCGGTTACTATTATGATGCAAATGGAAACCTTATGCAGGAAACCAACAAACTGGTGAATTTTAGTTACAATCTGCAAAACCTTCCACGGTAAGTAAATTATTGGCCGGGAGGGAATGCCAAAATAAAATATTATTATACATTTGATGGCGAAAAACTCCGCAAAACGGTAGAAAACAATGGCATTGCAACCAAAGAAGAACAACAGCTCTTGTTTTCAAACCAGAGTTGAAAAATTACATCCGTTGAATAATATTTAAAGAAATATTGTTTTTGCAACTGAATATAGTTACTTTTGTGTCATGTCAAAGAAAGAAAAGCTGATAGCCCGTTTTTTGTCCATGCCATCTGATTTTCATTATGACGAAATGGTGAAACTTGTTGGCCACTTCGGTTTTAAAGAAGTAAAAAAGGGAAAAACATCGGGTTCGAGGGTGAAATTTATGAACAGTGAAGGCGTGCCATTGATGATGCACAAACCGCACCCTACAGGGATAATGAAGCACTATCAGTTAAAACAGGTAAAGGAGGCATTGGAGTTATGAAACATTTAAATTACAAAGGTTACACAGGAAGTATAGAATACAGTAAAGAAGATGATTTGTTGTATGGAAAAGTTTTAGGTATTAAAGGTCTAATTTCTTACGAAGGAAAAACCGGGAAGGAGCTTGAACATGATTTTGCAGAAGCAATAGAAGGATACCTTTCAACATGTAAAGAAGCCGGTATTGCCGCCGAAAAACCGTTCAAGGGCAGTTTTAATGTACGAATACCGGCAAAGCTTCATCAAAAAGCGGCATTGCTGGCCATGGAGGAAAAAATATCATTGAATAATTTTGTTGCAGAATCAATCCGGGAAAAAGTATCCAGGGAATCTACAGCAAGTCATTAAGGCTCCCACACCAACGCTTCTGCACAAATTTTTCGTCATGCTTTTTTTGGAGTGAATCCTTAAATGATTTAAATTATTCGTCATCAAACCATTCCCCCTTCGGGAAGCCAGCATAATTCGGAAAAATGTTCTTTTTTTCGGTTTCAGTACAGGAAAATGGTGCAGGTAACAACAGAATCCATACAGTTTATTGTTTGGTACTCGGGTTTTAAATATTTTGATTTAGTTGTTTCAAAACGAATTATTCCGGAAATGAATTCACTTTCCATTCGCCTTCAACGCAACCATAATGGTGTAAATCAGAATTTTGAAATCGATGTAGAGTGAGATGTTTTTCAGGTACATCATGTCGTAGGGAAGCCGTTCGAGCATTTCCTCGAGGTTGGAAGCATAGCCGTATTTTACCTGTCCCCACGAGGTGATACCCGGCCGGAGTTTGTGCAGGTGGGTGTAGTGCGGTGCGTGTTGTACAATCTGGTCGATGTAAAACCGCCGCTCGGGCCGTGGTCCCACCAGCGACATGTCGCCTTTGATGACGTTGTAAAACTGCGGTATTTCGTCGAGGTGGGTTTTGCGTAAAAACCGGCCGATTTTTGTGATGCGCTCGTCGTTTTCGCTCGAAAGTGCCGGCGTTCCGTTTTCGGCGCCATGCACCATGCTGCGGAGTTTGTAAATTTTAAACGGCTTGCCAAACCGCCCAACCCGTTCCTGTTTGTACAGAACCGGGCCTTTCGACGATTTTTTGATGAGTATGGCTAACACGATAAAAACCGGCAGGAAAATGACGGAGGCAAAAATAGAAAGCACCACATCGAGCAGCCGCTTTACTTTAGCCTGCCACGTAGGCATCAGGCCGTTGGAGATTTTAATGAGCGGACTGCCGTAGATAGCAGTGGTTTTTACCGTTCCCGAAAGGAAATCGTATAAATCGGGGATACCCCAAATGGTGATTTGCCGGTTTTCGAGCACGGTTAAAATGTTGTTCAGGCGCTCGTGCTCGCGTGTTTCAACGGCAATGATTACCTCTTCGATATTGTTTTTTTCGATAATGGTATTCAACTCGTTCAGTTTCCCCAGTTGCGGGAGGTATTGCCCGAGCAGCCTGTCGTCGTTGTTTTCAACCCCCACAAAACCGGCAAAAAGATTTCCGGCTGGCCGTTTTTGGTTCGACATTTCTTTATAAATCTTTTCCGCTTTTTCGTTGCTCCCAATCAGCAGTGTGTTAAACCCTATCTTTCGCCGGTGAATTTGATGAATGGTGCCGGTGGTCAGTATCAGCCTGAAAAGATAAGTCAACCCGAAATGCAGCCCGAAAAGCGTAAAAAAAAGCTGGTAGTAGTTTTTGTAGGAATGAATGTAATCGTCGAGAATCAGCGTAAAAAAAATGACGACCACACCCACTGTCGAGGTAAGAAAAGTCTGTCCCAGCTCGAGCAGCCGCGACCGGCGGTAAATATTATCGTAAAATCCGGTGATATAGTAGAAAATGATCCAAAGTACAGGAATAAAAAGGAGGCCCAGAAAATAGCGGTTGGTAAATTCTATAGGAATATCGATGCCAAACCGCTGCGGTTCTATAACGGCTTTCCTGTAGATGAAAAATGCAGTCCAGCTACCGGCTGCAGCTACAAAGTCGAGCATTAAATATTTGGCAACCTGCCGTTTCCTGTTCATCATTCGCGAGTAAGTTCAGTCTGTATGCATTACAAGTACGTGCATTTAACGTGTTGTTCTGAAAAATATTGCGGCAAAAGTAAATTTTTCAATCCGTTAATTGCCTGAAAAAGGATTTAACTTCGAACCTATTTTTTGAATGGTTTGAATAACAGATGAATAGTCGTCGATGCCAGTGGTGCTTTGTTGGTTTTGAAGTACAGCCTGCAAAAAATCGTCGGTTTCGTTTATTTTTTTCATCGCAGAAAGTTCGAGCGGTGAGTTGTTGCAGGAATATTGATTCCAGACTAAATCGAACCGGGTAAACTGGTCGCCGGCGTAAGTTTTTATTTTGAATGCGTTGTGCCGGCTCATTTTTCCGTAGTTTATGGTGACTAACGTCCCGTTGCCGAATTCCAGCTGAATGTTGTGAATCACAGAATCGGCAGGAGTGGAATGGAACGTTGTTGCGCTTGTTTTCCGCGGATTCAGCCCCGTAGCTGTTTTTAACATCAGGAGCAGCTGCACGAGTGTATCGTTTGTGGGCGGTTCGTCTTTAAAAAAAGAAACTTCAATAAGCGCCGGCTGTTTGATGTTGGCATTAAGCCACTGAACAGCCGGGGAGTAGTACAACGGATTGGCTATTTGAACGACGGTTTTTGCTTCGGCAGCCAGTTTCGACAAGTGGTTGCATTCATCTACAGTTAACCGCGGGTAGCTGGTGGCAAAAAAGTGTTTCGATTTTTTTACCATATCACACAACAACTGAAACGGAAGCAGCGAAAAGCGGTTGATTAGCAGTGCATCCGAACGTTCTGCAAGTTCAATGCGGTTAAACTCGGGCGCCGATAACCGGAAGTTGCCCGGCTGTGTACCTACCGACGATTTGCCCGTGATGTGTATCTCCTGCCGTTTGTGCGCCTTTTGAATAAAAGGTTCCAACAGTTGAATATCTCCGATTAATCCCAGATTTAGCATAGTACAAATATAAAAACAGGGCGAACTTGTTTTTGTATTATGCCCGTGAACTTATCAACTTTAAATGTTAATATTGTAAACAGAAATTTGGTTTGAACCGGCAGGTTCAGCTATTTTTGCGGCTTAATACAACCTGAAATGACAGAATACGATAGTTTGAGGCATCAGGGAATGCGGAAGCGGTTGGTGGATGGCCTAAAAATTAAAGGCATTAAGGATGAAAAGGTACTGGCGGCCATTGGCAAAGTGCCCCGCCATCTTTTTATGGAGAGTTCGTTTTTGAATTTTGCCTACAAAGACCAGGCATTTCCTATTGGATCAGGACAAACCATTTCGCAACCTTATACTGTTGCCGTTCAGTCTTCCCTTTTGCAGGTTGAAAAAAACGATAAAATACTGGAAGTGGGAACGGGTTCCGGTTACCAGGCGGCTGTGTTGCTCGAAATGGGAGCCAAAGTGTTTACCATCGAACGTCAAAAGGAACTTTTTCTGAAGGTGCAGTCTTTTTTGCCGGAAATCGGATATCACCCCGCCTGTTTTTTCGGCGATGGTTATGAAGGTCTGCCTGCGTTTGCCCCGTTCGATAAAATTTTGGTTACCGCCGGCGCAACCTCGGTACCACCCGTTCTGAGAGAACAACTCAGAGTTGGAGGACGCATGGTTATCCCGGTAGGAAAGCAAAACCGGCAGGAAATGCTGGTCGTTATCCGCATTTCAGAAACGGAGTACAAAACGGAAAAACATGGCGGGTTTGTTTTTGTTCCACTGTTAAAAGGAACGGTAAATTTTTAAAGTATGCTAAAAATTGAAAAGTTTGTGGTCAATCCCCTGCAGGAAAACACGTTTGTTTTGTCCGACGAAACAGGGGAATGCATTTTTGTGGACCCCGGTTTTTATTTCGAAGTTGAACAGAAGGAAATTGTGGATTATGTGAAAGACAATAAGCTGAAACCGGTAAAAATTACCAATACCCACTGCCATTTCGATCATATTATGGGCGTCGAGTTTATCCGAAACCGCTATAAAATTCCGTTTTATGCCCACCCCGACGATGCTTTTTGGGTA
Organism: uncultured Mariniphaga sp.; assembly: GCA_964639655.1. GTDB lineage: Bacteria > Bacteroidota > Bacteroidia > Bacteroidales > Prolixibacteraceae > Mariniphaga. The sequence continues at coordinate 18,400 of CAZXHP010000037.1, read as the reverse complement.
AAACAGGCTATTTTTCAGGGGAAAATGTTTGGCTTTGAAATGGAACCTGTTGACGAACCCGATTATTTTTATGGGGAAACGGAGTTCTTAAAATTTGGAAATTCCGAACTGGAAATCATACATATGCCGGGGCATTCACCCGGCCATGTGGTTTTTTATGCTGAAAAAGATGGAGTGTTGATTGGAGGCGATGTCCTTTTTCACGGAAGCATTGGCCGCACCGATTTACCCGGCGGAAATTATGAAACCCTGATTTCGGGCATCAAAGAAAAACTGTTCAGGTTACCTGATGAAACCAAAGTGTATTGCGGTCACGGCCCCGAAACCACACTGGGATTTGAAAAAGCGTCCAATCCGTTTTTAACCTGATCGCATCCACAGATGGTTTAAAATCATTTTTTCAGACCGGCGTAAACTTTATACTTGCAAATAAATCAATCAAAATAAAAAGCACATGTCCCACGATCGTTTTGTAAACCGGCATATTGGCCCGCGCGAAGCCGAAATTCAGGAAATGTTGAACGCTATCGGTGTTTCTTCCATGGAAGAGTTGATGGAGCAAACCGTTCCTGCAAATATTCGTTTAAAGGAACCTTTAAAGTTACAGGAGGGACTTACCGAACGGCGCTATTTCCGGAAGATTCTGAGTTTAGCCGCAAAAAACAAGGTGTTCAATACTTACATTGGAATGGGGTATTTCGACACCATCACACCGGCAGTAATTCTGCGCAATGTGCTCGAGAATCCGGTTTGGTACACTTCTTACACACCTTACCAGGCCGAGATTTCACAGGGCCGGCTGGAGGCATTGCTGAATTTTCAAACCATGGTTTGTGAACTTACCGCCATGGAAATTGCCAACGCGTCTTTGCTCGACGAGGCCACAGCCGCTGCCGAAGCTATGATTATGATGTACAACCTGCGTTCGCGGAAGATGGTAAAAGCCGGCGTAAATACAGTTCTGGTAGATGAAAAAGTGTGGCCGCAAACACTCGATGTGCTTTCAACGCGTGCCAATCCACTGGGCATCGAACTGAAAATACAACCTAAAGAAGCCTTTGAATTTTCTGACGATGTTTTTGGTGTAATCGTTCAGTATCCCAACTCCGACGGGGAAATTGTGGACTATTCGGCATTGGTAAAAGATGCCCACGACAAAGAAATAAAAGTAACTGTGGCAACCGATTTGCTTTCGCTGGCGTTGTTAACTCCGCCGGGAGAATGGGGAGCCGACATCGTTTTGGGCAACAGTCAGCGGTTTGGCGTGCCCATGGGGTATGGCGGTCCGCATGCCGCCTTTTTTGCCGCCCGCGAAGCATTTAAACGGCACATGCCCGGACGAATTATCGGAATTACAAAAGATGTGCACGGAAACCGGGCGTTACGCATGGCGCTGCAAACCCGCGAACAACATATCAAACGCGAAAAAGCTACATCGAACATTTGTACCGCCCAGGCATTACTGGCTACCATGGCCGGTTTTTTTGGCGTTTATCATGGCGCTGAAGGAATCCAAACCATTGCCCGCCGGGTTCACAATATTGCGGCTTTTCTCGCCGAAGAAATTGAAAAACAGGGCTACAAACAACAGAACAGCCATTTTTTCGATACCCTGCGTTTTGCCCTCCCGAAACATGTAAAACGCGAAGATATTGAATGGCTTTCGCTGGAGTTGGAAATGAATTTCAGGTATTTTGAAAATGGTGAAGTGGGAATCAGCATCGACGAAACCACCAACCGTGAAGACATGACCTGGATTCTGGAAGTATTTGCCAAAGCGGCGAACCTCCCCTGTCCTGTTGTCCATGAATACCCCGGGGGATATAAAATCGACAGGGAATTTGCCCGGCAGTCTGAATTTATGAAACAGGAAGTGTTCAATCTTTACCGTTCGGAAACTGAAATGGTTCGGTACATCAAGCGGTTGGAACACAAAGATATTTCGCTAACCCAATCCATGATTTCGCTGGGGTCGTGCACCATGAAGCTGAATGCGGCTACCGAAATGTTGCCGTTAAGCTGGATTGAGTTTAACGGGATTCATCCGTTTGTGCCGAAAAACCAGGCGCGCGGTTACCATGAATTGATGGAAGAGTTGCGCCGCGATTTAACGGAAATTACCGGCATGGCCGATGTAAGTCTGATGCCCAATTCTGGAGCAGCCGGCGAATATGCCGGGTTGATGGTCATAAGGGAATACCACAAAAGCCGGGGAGAAGAACAGCGCGATGTGGTGCTTATTCCTTCGTCGGCTCACGGAACAAATCCCGCCAGCGCCGTTATGGCCGGTATGAAAGTGGTGGTGGTGGAATGTGATGATAAAGGAAACATCGATTTGGAAGATGTGCGCAGAAAAGCGGAACAATACAAAGATTCCCTTTCTGCATTTATGGTTACGTACCCGTCCACACACGGGGTTTTCGAATCTTCCATTGTGGAAATGTGCAGGCTGATTCACGAAAGCGGGGGACAGGTTTACATGGATGGCGCCAATATGAACGCGCAGGTAGGTCTCACCACGCCCGGAATTATCGGCGCCGATGTTTGCCACCTCAATTTGCACAAAACCTTTGCTATTCCGCACGGGGGCGGCGGCCCGGGGGTTGGCCCGATTGCTGTTGCAAGTCACCTCGTTAAGTTTCTGCCTTCCCATCCCATAATGAACAACGGGCACATTGGAATAAATGCAGTGGCAGCTGCTCCGTGGGGAAGTGCATCGGTATTGCCTATCACTTACGGGTACATAAAAATGATGGGCGCCGAAGGACTGACGCAGGCCACAAAAGTGGCAATTCTGAACGCCAACTACATTGCCAAAGCACTCGGGAAAAATTTTGGTGTGTTATATTCCGGCGAAAACGGCAGGGTGGGGCACGAACTGATTCTGGAATGCCGCCATCTGAAAGCTTCATCCGGAATTACCGAGGAAGACATTGCCAAACGCCTGATGGACTTTGGATTTCATGCACCCACACTTTCGTTTCCGGTGCACGGAACTCTAATGATTGAACCTACCGAAAGCGAGTCGAAACAGGAGTTGGACCGGTTTATTTCGGCAATCAATACCATTTTCGAAGAAATTAAAGAAGTGGAAAGCGGCAAAGCGGATAAACAGGACAACGTACTGAAAAATGCCCCGCACACTGCCGGACAGGTTACATCCGACGAATGGAATCACAGCTATCCGAGACAGAAAGCTGCGTGGCCGCTCGACTGGGTGCGGGAAAACAAATTTTGGGTACCGGTTGGACGGGTTGACAACGCCTGGGGCGACCGCCATCTGATTTGCACCTGCGGCTCGCCCCGGGAATACGAATTGCTGAACGAAGATTAATCAGGAAAAGGTTCCGAAGAAAATGATTGTTTTTCCAAATGCTAAAATAAATATCGGTCTGCACGTAGTGTCCCGACGACCCGATGGCTACCACAACCTGGAAACCCTGTTTTATCCGGTGGAACTTTCGGATGCACTGGAAATGGCCGAAGCAAAAGAAACACGCATTTCATTCTCGGGATTACCGGTTGACGGGCCACCGGAGCAAAACCTGGTGCTAAAAGCTTTTTATTTGCTGAAAAAGGATTTTGATTTGCCCCCGGTTCAGTTTCATTTGCATAAAAAAATTCCAACAGGAGCTGGTCTGGGAGGCGGTTCTTCGGATGCCGCTTTTACCTTGAAAATGCTGAACAGTTTTTTTCAACTTCGGCTAAATACAGCGCAGCTTAAAAATTATGCCGCCAAACTGGGCGCCGACTGCCCGTTTTTTATCGAAAACCAGCCCGCTTTTGCCACCAGCATTGGCGACCGGCTTTCACCGGTAAAAATCGACCTTTCAAATTACCGGATTGTTATTCTCAAACCGGAAGTGTCGGTAAGTACTGCCGAAGCTTATAAAAACATTATTCCTGCGCAACCGGAGTTTAACCTGCAGAATTTAGCCGAACTGCCGGTTTCACAGTGGAAAGAAACAGTTGTGAACGATTTTGAAAAGAACGTTTTTCGGGTGTACCCTCAGATTGAATTCTGGAAGAAAAAGCTTTGCGAAATGGGCGCCGAATTTGCATCCATGTCGGGTAGCGGATCGGCTGTTTTCGGGCTTTTTCGCCACTTGCCGACAGATTTCGACAAAACCATACCTCAAGGTATTTTATTTAGCCGGTAAAATCACCCATTCGCCGAATATTCCGGCATACTTGCATACTTTTCGTACTTTTTAACAAAAGGAAATGTAACCTTTGTGCCGTTAAACAGTCTATCTTATTGAAACAATTTAAGGAAACAGAACAATTAAAACAGAGAACAATGAAAACAAAAAAAGCTCGATTAAATCAGATGATCTTAGCCACATTTCTGTTCGTATTTTTATTAAGCGGAAATGTTGAAGCTGAAGGAACAGAGTGGACTGCTGTCTCAGGCCTTGAAAAAGTTGAAGAATCAAAACTCGAAGTTGAAAACTGGATGGTAAACGAAAATTACTGGTTTGCCGATGAAAATACATTTGTGGTTGAAACGGAACAGGATGAAAATCTTACGCTGGAATCCTGGATGCTGGATAAAAACAAATGGGGCTTGGCGGTTTTTGAATACGCTTCAGCTGAAGCAGAACAAGGCCTGATGCTCGAAAAATGGATGACAAACGAAATGTACTGGAATTAACAGAGAGAAGGAAAAATAATAACGCGATTAGTTCATTTGGATTTTGAAGGCTGTTGGAAACAACAGCCTTTTTTTATAGGAAAATTTGTTCAAAATGGTTTATATTTAGCGCTTCGCCATTGAACAATGAGTATGTGGAAAACTGAAACAGCTGTCATTTTTCTAATCCTGATTTCCGGGCTTCAAATCAGGGCGCAGGATGTTTCGTTTTCGCAGTTTTATTCCAATCCGCTGTATTTGAATCCCGCATTTGCCGGTTCTCTCGGCGTTGGCAGGGCTGCTGTTCAGTACCGGAACCAATGGCACAGTTTTGACAATGCATTTAATACTTACAGTGTTGCGTTCGATTTTCCGGTAAAAAAACTGCAGGGCGGACTTGGCTTTTTTATTTTAAATGATTTGCAGGCTGCCAACAGTCTGCAATCGGTTCAAATGAATGCCGTCTATTCCGTTTTTGTCAGAGTGGGTGAAAATTACCGTTT
>CAZXHP010000037.1:0-13164 GCA_964639655.1 uncultured Mariniphaga sp. | reverse complement strand
CAGACACCGATAACCTGAACCGGAAATACACCGCACATTTTGGCGCCCGTTTACCTGTTTTTTTATATGGGCACCACCGTAAAAAGTTCGATGTTTCTCCGCAGGTGGTTATGCAGTACCAGCGGGGATTTGGCCAGATGAATTACGGATTTTTTGCCACTCAAAGCGGTTTGACAGCCGGTGCGTGGTTTCGGCAGAACTTCGGCTTACGTTACGACGCGGTAATTTTACTGGCCGGTTTTACCAGGAGCAGATGGCAAATCAACTATACTTACGATATTGTGGTTTCCGGATTGTGGGGAAATGCAGGCGGAACAAGTGAAATCAGCCTGGTGTTTCTGCTCCGTAAAATGGAAAAATCCCGGCATCTTCCCTTTTACAATGCTTATGAAGACGATTCCGGGTTTCAGTAATTTTTTACCGGATTAACAGCACCTGACCTTTTTGTTCCTGGCGCACTCCCTGGATATCGAAATAAGAAGTAATCCAAACATAATTTCCCATTGCTGCCGGTTTTCCGTTGGGAAGAGTACCATCCCAGGGCACATCGGGCGATTCGCTTTCGAAAACCAGTTGCCCCCGGCGGTCGTAAATTTCAAGTTTAAAACGGGAGGGATCTGCACCTGCGTAAATGGGCATAAAAGTCCGGTTTTCCTCAATCGGACTGTCGGGGCGGAATGCATTTGGCGTATAAACGGTTGCCGGAAGAATGGTAATGACCATTTCTGAAGTGTCGGTACATCCGTCCACAGATTCCGCAGCCAACCGCGAAATGTATTCTCCGGGCGCTGTAAATATATGTACAGGATGTTCTTCAGTCGAACGGTTTCCGTCGCCAAAATCCCAGGAATAGGCGATGGCTTCCTCTGACCAGTTTCTGTAAGAAATGCTGGCATTGTCAGCCATGGACACGGGGTAGTTTACCCGAAAATCAGCCACCGGATTGGGATAAATTTTTATCCAGTCGGTTTTGATGAGGGTGTCGGTGCAACCGGTTTCGTCAGAATAGGCAATCAATCCGAAAGTAAACTCACCGGGTTCGGTCGAAGAAAAATAATTAGAGTTGCCTTCGGGATAGGGGAGACTGTCGGTAATCCAGTAAAAATGCACATTCTCGTCAGGTGTTTCTGCAAAAATTTCGGTTTCGAAAGGCAGGCAGCCTTCCCGGTTTTCTGCGGAAAAATCGAAAAGCGGTTTGCGTTTCAACTGCATTTCTGCAGGATCACTCAAACAGCCAAATTCATCCACCACAAGCCTGACCATGGCAGTGGGTTTGTCGAAAAAAACGGTTATGGTGTCGTTCCCGTTCCCAACCTGGTGCATACCTTCAAATTCCCAATGGCAAACTGTTGAATCGATGCTGGTCGGATAAATAATTTCGGCTGTTTCCGGATAACAAAAACCGGGGTCGGCTTCGATGATGGCTGTCGGCGTAGGAAATACTTTAATCATGCTGTCGATGGCAAAGCTGTTGGTGCATTGGGTTACCGGGTTGGTTATGGTGAGTTTTACGTCGTAAAAACCGGGCGCGTCAAAGAATCGGGTTAAATTTTGTTCGGTTAAAACCTGACCGTCGTCAAATTCCCATTCAAAATTAACCTGGTCGGCGGTTAAAAGTCGGCTGGTAAAATTCACCTCAAGCTCATCGCATCCGCGTTGTTTGTCCGCTTCCACGGTAAAATTGGGTTGGGCGCCCACCTGTCTGTTTATGGTATCGCTCATGCAACCGTTGTCATCGATGAAAAGAGAAATTACAGGTGGTTCCTGCAAAAAAGCTCCCACCGAAACCAGGTAATTTTGTCCGCCCAGCGTGTCGAGGAACTGGCATCCGTTTAAATCCCAGTGAAAAGTGGCACTGTCGGTTGCCGTGCCTGTAAACGTAAGAATTTGACTGTACCCCTCACATTTCTCATCGTTTTCCATACTAAAATCAGCTTTTGGCGCGGGATGAAACCGGATAAAAAACGTATCGGTTTTTTCGCAGTTGTTCGTGGTTTTTATGTGGTAGTAAATTTCATAATCGCCCCAGGTATTCACTTCAATTTCAGTAGTTGTGTTGGTGGTGTTTTCAAAGGAAAGAGCGGAAGGTTTGTTGGTTTTCCATTCCACACCGCCTTCATAATTCCACACCGATTCGGGAGTTCCCGAAGCAATTGCAGCAATGTTTGCAGTTTTTTCTCCGCAAACCTGCGATGATCCTGAAAATTCAATTTCAGGAACAGGAAAAACAATTAGTTCCATGGTGTCGGCGGCGTTGCAGTTGTACTGGTCGAAAACAGTGATGCTGTAAATTCCGGTAGCATTTACTGTGAAGTTTTGCGCCAAAGAAAGCGTATCGCCCCATTCGTTTTGCCACAAATAAGTGGAGTAACCCTCATCTGCAGAGAGTTCCAGCTCAAACGGCATACATTCTTCCAGGTACTCCCGGTCGAACTGTACCGATGGTTTGCTTACAAAAATAAAAACCGAATCTTCCAGTTCGCAACCGTCATAGGTGGTTGTTTTTACGCTTTTCCAGCCTTCTTCAGAAACCTGGATGGTTTGTGTGGTTTCACCCGAATCCCAAAGGTAAGTGTCGAAATAATAGCCGGCATCGAGAACCAATGTATCACCGCGACAAAGCAACAATGTATCTCCTGCAAATTGGATACTTTCACCCAAATCGAGGGTTAAATCGAGGTTGAATCCAACACCGTACCCGAAAGATTCGACCCCTCCGAAACCATATGCGTTGGCCAGGAATCCGGCGTTTTCGTTTATATTTTTAATTTGATTGGAACCCGCTTCGATTTTAAGTTGTGCAAACGAAAAGTTGTTGCCGGGTAACGGTTGAAATTCAGTTTCAACAGATTCGCCATTTAGCCTGATGTTTTCAACTTCGCTGGTTGGAGTTACAATGTTGACAAAGTATTTCGAAATTCCCTGGTAACCTTCTATTCCCAGATCAGGTGATTCGTAGGCAACAAAGGTGGCTTCATTTTTCGACTGGTTGACCGGGCTCAGAATAATCATAAACGGGTCGCCGTCGCCTCCGGTAAAGTTGCTGTCCACATCGCGCGACTGACTGAACTGGGCTACCATTACCGGGTTGTCGGCCAGCACCCGTTTGGGGTCGTCATGGTTAACTACCAGTTCTTCAAATTGACCGCTTTGAAGGGTCACCGGATTTCTGCCTGTTATAAAAAGTGTAGTGTTGTTATGCGCGGCCATTATGCGGTACCTGTCCTGTTGCCGGGTTTTCAGCGGAATGAGGTAGTATTCCAGACCCCAGGAATGGAGGGGTGGAATTTGTTCAAAAAGGTGGTCCCAGCAACATTGTCCGGTTGGAACGCGGGTACTCAGCGAACCGGAGTAAAAAGCCACGGGTTTGCTTGCAGAAATGTAACTTCCGGTGAGGTCGCCCTGCCCCTCGATGTGGGTACCCACAATATTTTCGGACTGCACCTGAAAAGTTTGTCCTTTGTTTAACAGCACGGAAAAAGTGGAATCTTCGGGGAAATTTTTATGCGTTACTCGCGAAGGTGTAATTTCAACGTTTGTGCCATCCTCAGTGGCTACAATCAGAAATTCGCTGTTTCTCCCGTTTCCGGTTACCGGGTTTATCAAATCGATGTCGGGGTAATAGCACATGGCAAAATATTCGGTTCCCAAACTTCCAACCGGATAAATTACAGCAACATCGGCTGAGTTTTGGCTCCAGTTCAGTGCATAAACATTTACCGGTTTTTCGGATATCAAATGAATACCTTTATCCTGAATTTCTTCGGAACCGGTGGACTCCACCAATTCCCAGGGAATTTCTACCTGCCGGGGAAGATTTGCAGTTAGCGTGTAGGTTTCTCCAAAAGGTATTTCATCCGGGCCAATGAAAATTTCAAAAGTGGCAGATTCTTTTGACGTAACTGTAATTTCAAGAAAATGATAATCCTGGTAGTGCCGGCTTTCCATAAAACCAAACCAGAATTCGGTTCCTTCGGTCGATTTACGGCAAATTTCAGTTTGCGCCAGCAATCCGGTAGCAAATCCGGTAAAAAAAAGAGCAACCAGGAATTTCATTTTTATAATTTAACCGAATAAAACTAACGATTAAAAATAAAAGAACCGCATTATCGACATGCGGTTCTTCCGGCTTTATTTAAAAAGTAAGTTATCTGATCCGTGCCGGTTTTATTTCCAGCATCAGGAACTTTTTCGGAATCACATCATCCTTTTTTACATGAATTTTTACAATTTCCCCATCGAATGGCATACGTACCTGGTTTTGCATTTTCATTGCCTCGAGCAAAAGCAGAGTTTCTCCCTCTTTCACTTTTTCTTTGGGTTTTACAAAAATATCGATGATTGTACCGGGTATAAATGAGTAGATTTGGTTCGGGTTGGGCGCTTCCCAATTCACCCGGTTTTCGAATTTCCAGGTATAGGTTGTTTTGTAAACAGCACCCTGAACCACCAGCGTTTTGAATTCTTTTTCTTCTGTCATACCAGTTTTTTTTGATTAGAACGGTGGAATGCCATGTTTTTTATTGGGCAGAAACACACTCTTGTTCTCGGAAACCTGAAGAGCGTGCAAAATTCTGCCCCTGGTTTCGCGCGGTTCAATTACCTCGTCGATGTAGCCCTGAGCCGCGGCAACATAAGGGTTGGCAAATTTTTCCTTGTATTCCTGAATTTTTTGCAATCGCACTTCTTCCGGATTTTCGGCTTCCGAAATTTCTTTGCGGAAAACAATATTGGCAGCGCCTTCGGGGCCCATTACTGCAATTTCGGCTGTTGGCCAGGCAAAAACAAAGTCGGCACGCAAATGGCGCGAGTTCATGGCGATGTAACCGCCGCCGTATGCTTTTCTGAGAATTACAGTTACTTTCGGTACTGTGGCTTCGCTGTAGGCATACAAAATTTTTGCCCCGTGACGGATTACGCCGGCATGTTCCTGGTCCACTCCCGGCAGGTAACCCGGCAAGTCTTCCAAAGTAACAATCGGGATGTTAAACGCATCGCAATAACGGATAAAACGGGCCGCTTTATCCGAACTGTCGGTGTCGAGCACGCCGGCCAGAACCATAGGCTGGTTGGCAACAAAACCAACGGTTTCTCCTTCCATGCGGCCAAAACCAATAATAATATTGGGTGCAAAATGCTCCATCACTTCAAAAAATTCCGAACTGTCGGTTATGGTTTTTATGATGTCCCGCATATCGTAAGGAATGCGCGGGTCTGCCGGCACGAGGTCTTCGATTTTTTTTCCTTTTTTGGGTAGTTTTGGAGGAAAAGGCATTGCTTTTCCGCCGTTGTTGCGCGGAATGTAACTGATTAGCTTTTTAATTTGTTCGAAACATTCCAGTTCGCTGGTGGCAAAAAAGTGGGCATTTCCGGTGAGTTCGGCATGAACTCTTGCGCCACCCAGTTCTTCCATCGAAATTTCTTCGCCTAAAACCGATTTGATGACACTTGGCCCGGTAATAAACATTTTGGAAATGTTTTCCACCACAAACACAAAGTCGGTAAGTGCCGGAGAATAAACTGCTCCGCCTGCGCACGGACCAAGAATAACTGAAATCTGCGGAATTACGCCTGAAGCCAGCGTGTTGCGGAAAAATATTTCACCGTAGCCGGCCAGCGAATTCACCCCTTCCTGGATGCGGGCGCCACCTGAATCATTGATACCGATAAGCGGAACCCGCATTTTCAGGGCATGATCCATTATTTTGGTGATTTTCCGGGCGTGCATCAATCCGAGCGAACCACCGGCAACAGTAAAGTCCTGGGCAAAAATGCAAACCGGTTTGCTGTAAATTGTTCCTGTTCCAATAATTACACCGTCGCCATGCAGCACTTTGGTATCCATGCCAAAATCTTTGGCGCTGTGCTCCACAAACAAGTCGTATTCGTGAAAGGAATTTTTATCCAAAAGGGCCAGGATACGTTCACGGGCGGTGAGTTTACCCATTTTTGCCTGTTTTTCAATGGCTTTGTCGCCACCGCCTTTTTGCACTTCTCTTTTCCTTTTTCGAAGGTCAAGAACGTTACTTCTTAATGACATATAGCTGTTTTTAATTTATAATTACCCTTCATGGAAGGGTTTTCTGAATTTAATAAACCTGGGCAAAATTATAAATTTTTTCCCTCGGCAGGCAGAAATTACTCTTGCAGGTGCGTAATTTAAGGGTGATGGAGCCAATGGAGTCGAATAATTATATTTTTTGTTTGAATGGTAGAAGTAAACGCACTTTTTTATCTTGCCGCCCACCTGAATACAAAAAATGCGATAATGCTGTACCCGAGGTTGGGAATCCAGACTGCAACAAGGGGCGATGCTGTACCGCTCACTGCAAAAACGGTTGAAATTTGCATAAAAAGGATGTAGGAAAAACTGAGCAGCAAGCCAAGTCCAAGGTGAAGGCCCAGGCCACCTTTAATTTTCCGGGAAGCCAACCCGGCGCCAATTATGGTAAGAATAAATGCTGAAAACGGACCGGCAACCCTTTTGTGCCGTTCTATTTCCCATTCCACCGAATTAACGCCACGCATTTTCATCAGCTTAATTTCTTTTTTCAGTTCAGGAGTGGTATAGTTTTCCATCTGGTTTTTCACCACTTTGTAGTCTTCCGGTGTCATGTTCAGCATAGTGTCCAGCCTGTATCCTTTTTCAAACTCTTCGTGGGTATCGTAAATTTTTCTTTTCCACCAGTTATTTAAAATCCATTTCCCTGATTCGTCGTCCCAGCGAATATTATCGGCAGTAAGTTTTTCCACAAGGTGTGCGCCGTCAAATTTTTCGAGGGTAAAACGGTCGCCTACATTGCTGGCATTAAACCGGCGCATGTAAATAAATACACCCGGTTCAATCTGACGGTGAATGTTGATTTCGGTTGAAACCACCTGTGGATTGTTGTCGATGTAAAACTGCCTGAACTGGTTCATGGTTTCATTGGCCGGTGGAATCACATAATTTCCCAGCGTAAACGAAAAAACACCTAAAATAAATGCGGAAACCATATACGGACGCATGAGCCTGGTATAAGAAACCCCACTGCTTAAGATGGCTATAATTTCGGTGTTGTACGCCATTTTCGATGTAAAATAAATAACCGCAATAAAGGTGAAAAGCGGGCTGAACAGGTTTGCGAAATAGGGTATAAAGTTCAGGTAATATTCAGAAATTATTGTTCCCCACGATATATCTTTCGACAAAAATTCATCCAGGTTTTCCGACATGTCAAACACTACGGCAATGCTTAGTATAAGCGTAATGGCGTAGAAAAACGTACCCAGAAACTTTTTGGTAATGTATATATCTATGGTTTTATAGAACTTCATATTTAATTATAACCTGGATTTAAGTTGTTGAATCATATCTGTTTTCCAGCTTTTAAAAACTCCTTCGGTAATTTTTTGCCGGGCTGTTTTTACCAGCCACAAATAAAAGGCCAGGTTGTGCTGGCTTGCAATTTGCGCACCAAGCATTTCATTCGAAATAATTAAATGCCTGAGGTACGCTTTGGAATAGCTGTCAGCAAAAGAATGCCCGTTTTCATCGATCGGGGAGTGGTCGTTTTCCCATTTTTTATTGCGAATGTTAATCACTCCTTTTGCGGTGAACAACATTCCGTTTCTGCCGTTGCGGGTAGGCATCACGCAGTCGAACATATCCACTCCCCGGTCAATCGATTCCAGAATATTTACCGGTGTTCCCACTCCCATCAGGTAGCGGGGTTTGTTTTCGGGGAGTTCGGCATTTACCACATCGGTCATTTCGTACATCACCTCTTCGGGTTCGCCAACCGATAAGCCGCCGATGGCATACCCATCTGCATCGAATGTTTTTACATGTTTGGCGGCTTGTTTTCGCAGCTCAGGATAAGTGTTGCCCTGGACAATGGGGAACAGCGATTGCGGAAAATCGTATTTCGGTTCGGTTTTTTCAAACTGTTCGAAACACCGGTGAAGCCAGCGTTGCGTTAGCTCCAGCGACTTTTTTGCATAGTCGAAATCGGCATCGCCGGGAGTACATTCATCAAAAGCCATAATAATGTCGGCCCCGATTGATCGCTGAATGTCGATAACATTCTCGGGCGTAAAAAGATGGTAAGACCCGTCGATGTGTGACTGGAACCGGGCGCCTTCTTCGCTCAGTTTCCGGATATCGCCCAGCGAAAAAACCTGGTAGCCGCCGCTGTCAGTTAAAATGGGACCATCCCATCGGTTGAATTTGTGTAGTCCGCCGGCAGCCTCAATAACGGTCGTTCCCGGGCGAAGGTACAAATGATAGGTGTTGCCTAATATAATTTGTGCCTGGATGTCTTCTTTTAAATCGCGGGCATGCACGCCTTTAACCGATCCTGCCGTTCCAACCGGCATAAAAATCGGCGTTTCAATTTGTCCGTGGCCGGTGGTAAGAATACCTGCCCTGGCCAGGCTTCCGTTTTCTGTTGCAGTTACATTAAAATTCATTACCCGTTTTTCAGGGCGCAAATATAGCCAAATAACTTGAAAAGAAAGGGAATTTGACGGATGCCGACCTGTTAATAAATTCTAATTTGTTTCAACTGGTTCTGCAGGGTATGAGCTTGTTTTCTATTTGTTTGTCCGACCTGTTTCCATACTTTCTGGCTGTATTGAAACCGGTGTTTATTTGCCCGTAAATAGCTTCTGTTTCAGTGTTGGTTTTTGGCAATTGCCCGGCATAATCCGGTTATCATAAAAAAAATACTTTATCGCTTGGACGAATGTAAATTATTCTTACCTTCGTTACCGGTAGCTTTGTTGCAGTGGTATTTTTGGCTGATTTTCGGGGTTTTGCATCGAATTACCGAACGAGATAAAAAGATGGAAGGAAAGCGAATAAATTTGTCAGATAAAGCCAGGCTGGATTACGAGCTGGTTCAAAAAGCGCTTGAAGGCGATGAAAAAGCTTTCACCCGCCTGCTGGCGCGTTATAAAGATGCCATTTATTTTATGTTGCTCAAAATGGTAAATAACCGCAACGATGCTGAAGATTTGACCCTCGAAGCTTTTGGTAAAGCTTTTAAAAATCTGCATCAATATTCGCCCACCTATGCATTCAGTACCTGGTTGTTTAAAATTGCCTCCAACAATTGTATCGATTTTTTGCGGCGAAAAAAAGGAGCTTATGTAGCCATTGAAAATAACGGAGATTCTGCTGAAAACAGCGAGGTGATCCGGCTTAAATCGAAAGAACCCAATCCGGAGGAAAAACTTATCAGGCAACAGAAAGCCATTATGCTGCACCATATTGTCAGGCGCCTGAAACCCCGTTACCGAACGCTGGTGGAATTGAGGTATTTCAGGGAGTTTTCGTATGAAGAAATTGCCAAAGAACTGGACATTCCGCTGGGAACAGTAAAAGCCCAACTGTTTCGTGCACGCGAGATGCTGTTTAAACTGATTGAAAACACCGAAATGGGCAGCGAAGACTGATTGATGATGGATATTGTTTTGAAATATTTTCCCCGGTTGACACCAGACCAAATTCGTATGTTCCGGCAGTTGTCTTCTGTCTATTCCGAATGGAATTCCAAAATTAATGTCATTTCCCGCAAAGATATCGACCAGCTTTACGAACGGCACGTGTTGCATTCGCTGGCCATTGCCAAATTCATCAGGTTCACTTCAGGCTCCGAAATTCTGGATGTGGGCACCGGCGGCGGATTTCCGGGAATCCCGCTGGCGATTCTGTTTCCTGAATGCCGGTTTCATCTGGTTGATTCCATTGGAAAGAAAATAAAAGTAGTGAATGCTGTTGCAGAAAGCCTGGGCCTAAAAAATATAACTACCGAACAAATAAGGGCAGAACAGTTAAAAGGGAAATACGACTTTGTGGTGAGCAGGGCTGTAACGACCCTCCCTGAATTTGTTGGCTGGGTGGGAAAGAACATTTCACCGGTTCAACAAAATGCTGTTCCTAATGGCGTTATCTACCTTAAAGGTGGAAATCTCGATGCTGAAGTTCGTCCTTATCGAAAACTTGTGTTTGTTCAGAACCTGTCTGAATATTTTGAGGAAGAATTTTTCGAAACCAAAAAACTTGTCCATGTGCCGCTGTAATAAACTTTCTACAGGTATTCATCCCCAAACGAAACACCCATTTTCCGGGCCTTTATGATGAGCGGATGATCGGGTTCTACCAGCCTTAGTTTGCCGCCAACTTCATCGAGCGGAACGGTAGTGAGTTCGCCTTTTCTTAAGGCCACCATCGTTCCAAAGCACCCATCGGCGATACATTGGGCAGCAAATGCGCCATATCGGGTGGCAAGTATCCTGTCCATCGGCGTCGGACTTCCGCCTCGCTGAATGTAGCCAAGTACCGTTTCGCGGGTTTCTATTTCCGTATAAGTTGTAATGGCTTCGGCCAGGTACGAAGCTGCCGGGCTTTTTTTAGGATGGTCTATCCCTTCTGCAACTACCACAATCGAATAGGCTTTTTTGTCTTCGTACCGCTTTTCAATCTTTTTACATACCGAACGGATATTGTAGGGAACTTCAGGAATTAAAATGATGTCGCCGCCACCGGCCATTCCCGCGTAAAGCGCGAGCCATCCTGCGTTGTGCCCCATTACCTCGATAATCATCACCCGCTGGTGCGAGTTGGCAGTGGTATGCAACCGGTCGATGGCATCGGTAGCAATCTGCACCGCCGATTCAAACCCAAAAGTAACATCGGTTCCCCAAACGTCATTATCAATGGTTTTCGGAATACCAATCACATTCAATCCTTCCTGCGCCAGCATATTGGCTGTTTTCATGGTACCGTTTCCGCCAATACAAACCACACAGTCGAGCCCCAGTTCGGCATATGTTTGTTTTATTTTTTCAGGTTTGTCTGTGTCGCTGTTGTCATTCTTTACAATTTTGTAGGGTTTCTCGCGCGACGTTCCTAAAATGGTACCGCCAACCGTAAGTATTCCTGAAAGTTGTGGTTCTTTCAGTACAATATAATCTTTGTTGATGAGCCCGAGATATCCGGCATTGAACCCATACACCTCCATTCCGTATTCCACAATGGCCGTCTTCCCCACGCCTCTTATGGCCGCATTTAAGCCGGGGCAGTCGCCTCCCGCAGTTAAAATTCCAATTCTTTTTGGTTGGCCCGTTTTGCTCATACCTGCAATAGTTTTTGTTTTTTTAACTTCCAATGATTACCGAAATTACAAAAGAATATCGGAAGTTGCCGGTTAATTTCTTTCATTTTTTCTTCATATTTAAAAAATTTAAGAATGGTTTAAATGTTTTGCATGTAACGTTTTTCAATTATTTTTGTACAACCAACTAAAAAACAATGATTCTTTAACCAATTAAATAGAATAAAAATGAAAAAGATTGTTTCTTATCTCTTTGCCGGCGCCCTGATATTTGGAATATCATGTACCGGCGGCCAGAAAAAATCGGCAGATCAGGCTGAAGAAAAATCTGCTGCAGTTGAAGAAGTCGGACCGAATGAATTGGCCCAGGAAGAAAAAGACGCAGGCTGGGTATTGTTATTCGACGGTGAAACCAGTGCAGGCTGGCGTGGTGTGAACAAAATGCATTTCCCGGCAGGTTGGGAAGTGGTTGACGGAACCTTGCACTGTAAAGGGTCGGGAATGGGCGAAGCCGGATCGGAAGATGGCGGCGATATCCTTTACGACAAGGAATTTTCCAATTTTCACCTGAAAATGGAATGGAAAATTGGCGAAGGTGGAAACTCCGGTATTTTCTACCTCGGTAAAGAAGTGGAGGACTGGCCCATCTGGAAAACCGCTCCCGAAATGCAGGTGCTCGACAACGAACGCCATCCGGACGCCATGCTGGGTAAAGACGGAAACCGCAAAGCCGGGTCGTTGTATGATTTAATACCTGCCGATCCGCAGAATACCAAACCTGCCGGCGAGTGGAACTCGGTTGAAATTCTGGTTTACAACGGAACTGTGGTGCATAAACAAAATGGCGAAACCGTTTTGGAATATCACCTTTGGACCGATGACTGGAACAACCTCGTGGCCGGTTCCAAATTTCCGGAACTGAATCCCGACTGGGCAAACGTGGCTAAATCGGGTTACATTGCGCTGCAGGATCATGGCGACGACGTATGGTTCCGCGATATCAAAATCAGGGAGTTGTAATTTTGTTAAATTATTATTAAAAAGGGCATGTTTTTCAAGCTTGCCCTTTTTTATTTTCCCAATACCACAATGACCAATTTCTTTACTCCGGATAGTACCCGGAGTCATTTAAAATCTGCTGGTGCCCGGTGTTTTTCATCAGTTCCGAAACCGTAACTTCCTTATGCTTTTTCATGTACTGCCGCACTATCTGCCAGCCAATCCAGACTCCGCTTTTCCCGGGCGACTCGGTGGGGAAACCAGTGGTGTAAGGGCCATCATTTACAAAGCGTAAAATATCCATTCGTCTGTTCGAATAAAGCATCTTCTTTTCCACCAGAAAATTCCACATTTGCGGTTCGTTGTTTTTGCACCATTGCAGTTGTTCGGCGGTGTAGCCAATTTTTAGCGAATCGTGCATTTCCGGGAGCAACGCGTCCACAAAATACATCAGTTTTCCCTGGTGGATAATATGGTCGAGCAGGGTGGTGGCAGTTCCCCGTTCGTCAAATTCAGTCATTCCCCAGGCATAAGCCACATCTGAAACCAGTTTTTGCCGGTGCATGTTTTTTATTTTGTAGAGCGGGACATTACTGAGCTGTTTGTAGTAGCTGTTGTCCCGTCCCAGGTACTTATCGAGACTAACTCCGATTAATCCTTCCGCAGTAACCACCGACTGGTTAAAACCCGAAATCATAGGAAAAATAGTGGGTAGTTCATTTTCAGGAAAATGGTACTGAAAATATTTAAAGGCTTCAATCAGCTCCTCTTCTGTTTTATTGAAGTCAGAAAACTCATTCTCTACCAAACGCTTCACATTCAAAATCATGGTATCCGTTAGGAATTCGCCCATAATTTCCGAAAAATGTTCTTCCTCTATACCGCCAACACCAATCACTTTCCAGGTAAACAAGTCGAAAAATTCAGGATATTTGTTTCGAAGCGCTGATAATTCGGACAGTGTATCCCGTAAGGGCAAACTGAAAAGTTCCTGGTCGAAACGCACGATTTCAACTTCGGTTTCAATGTCCGAAATATCTACTTTTAAGGGGTTTCGGTTGCAGGA
>CAZXHP010000036.1:11151-23765 GCA_964639655.1 uncultured Mariniphaga sp. | reverse complement strand
AAATGTCTTCCTCTATGTTCAGGTTTGAAAAGCTTTTAACCGGATGAACCAACATCTGTGAATAATCAAATGCGTTCAAAAGAAAACGAAGAATGTCGATTTTTTATTTTTGCGAGACCATAAATAAAAGGTTCTTTCCTTTTTCCGCTACCACTTAAACGTACGGGTGTAAAATATTTGCGGAAAAAGGCAGCGCTGTAGTATAGTGCTGCGCTTTCAGGGTATCTGAATGGATGATCGACATTTATTAAAAAACTTAAAAACAACGACTTCAGGTATTTTTTCAAAGTTTTCCGGTTCTTTTCTGAATATCATGTTTTTCGGTGTCGGTTTTGGCCAGAGAATACGCTTTTTGAAAGTTGATTTTAGCCAGTTGATTGTCGAAACCTTTGTATAGTTCTCCCAGCAGAATAAAATAAAAATATTTGGTTTAACAGTTGACGCATTTTAATTCCGGAATTTCTATTTTTACAAAATGAATCACACCGATATCGCAAAAATCCGGCTAAATAACCAGCAGATTGCTGCCGGCATGTTTACGTCTCCTGCAGAATTGGTTGGCTGGATGGGCGCTATGCAGGCGCAGGATTACAACATGGTAAAATGGGCCATCGGACTCAGGTTGCAGAATTCGGATTTGGAAGATATAGAAAAAGCCATTGAACGCGGCGAAATTGTCCGCACCCACTTGCTCCGGCCCACGTGGCATTTTGTTGCGGCAGGTGATCTCCGCCGGCTGATTGAACTTACTGCGCCTCAACTCAAATCCGGTTCGCGATCGAGGCATAAAGACCTGGGATTGACCACCAAATTAATTTCAAAAAGCAACAAAATAATCTGGGAAGCACTGAAAGGCGGGCAATACCTTACCCGGAAAGAATTAAATCCGCTGTTCGAAGCGGCCGGGTTCAAAAATGAAAATAATCTGTTTGCCCACCTGCTGTTTGTCGCCGAACTGGACGGGCTTATTTGCAGCGGTCCTTCCAAAGGGAATCAACACACTTACGCGCTCCTGGAGGAACGGATACCGGCAGCGCCCAACCTTTCAAGGGACGCAGCGCTGGAAAAGCTTGCCCGCACCTACTTTTCGAGCCACGGACCGGCTACGCTTATGGATTTTATCTGGTGGTCGGGACTGCCTGTAAAAGATGCACGGAATGCGCTGGACATGATTAAATACGATTTTATTTCAGAAAATATGGGGGCGCAAACTTACTGGTTCAGTGAAAACTTATCCCAAAAAAACGAAAAAAACACGGTTCATCTCCTTCCGGCTTACGACGAGTTTTTAATCAGCTACAAAGACAGGAGCGCATCGGTTACGGTTACCGACCAACAAAAATCAATATCGAACAACGGCATATTCCGTCCGGTTATCGTAGTAAACGGAGAAGTGGCCGGAATCTGGAAGCGAACAGAAAAACCAGCCAAAGTAGCGATTGAAATCCTGTTTTTTAAAGCACCCGCCAAATGGGTGAAAGAACGAGCAGAGAAATCGGCCCTGCAATTCGCCCGGTTTCTGGGAAAAGAAGCGAATATCCGGTGCACAACTTTCTGAGGTATCTTCTTTTACCACAGGTAAGTCGGGATATTATCCGATGTCGTAAATTCCCTTCCACATTGTCGCAATTGCACCTTTTTATTCCGATTTTATCTGCTTAAATTTGAAGGGTTTAAAATTCACACTAAAAAGTATTTTATTATGAAACAAGCAGCACAGCCTTATTTTCATTTTGACGGGAACTGCCGCGAAGCCATGAATTTTTACGCCGAATTGTTTGGAGGAAAATCAGAAATAATGACCATTGGCGAATCGCCTGCAAAAGAACAATTTCCCAAAGAGTTATACGACCAGGTAATGCATTCACATCTTCAAAACGGCGATTTTGTTTTGATGGCTTCCGATATGTGCGGGATGGGGGAACTAAAACAGGGAAACTCAGTAGATATTTCGCTGACCTGCTCGTCGGAAGAAGAAATTAACCATTTGTACAAACAGTTAACAGAAGGAGGAATAATTTTGCAGGAATTGCAACCACAATTCTGGGGCGAACTGTTTGCCATGGTCACCGACCGGTTTGGCGTTCGGTGGATGTTGTCATTCGACAAAAAATAATTTAAATGGAACCCAAAATTATTGTGGAAGAAGATTGTGGAAACGCTCCCAAAAAACTTCTGTTGAAAGAATTGAATATTGCTTTTGCGCGGGGCGATGTAGAAAACATCCTTTCGTACGTAACCGACGACATTGTATGGGAAAGCGTGGGAGAGAAGCAACTGAAAGGTATAGAAAATTTCAGAAATGAGCTCGAAAATCTGAAACAGGTTGAAGTAGCAGAGTTAAAAATTGAAAATATAATAACGCATGGCTGGATAGCTTCTGCCAACGGAATAATGCACATGAAAACCGGAGAAAAGTTCGACTTCTGTGATGTGTATGCTTTTAACAGTGCCGCTAAAACCGGAAAAATAAAAGCGATAAAATCGTATTGCATCCCTGTTTAAAATTAAAAGAATAAGCTATCCTTCGGGTTTAGTGTAATTTAGGCATAACGTCCAATAAGTTAAAGTTATGGCACAGAAAATATCACCCCGATTGCTTGAAATTGTAACCGCACTTCCATTGAGAGAGGGAATTAGAATTTTAGAAATAGGTTGTGGACCAGGCGCAATGGCAAGAGAAATTTCATCACGGATCGGCAACGGACATATTTTGGGGATTGACCGCTCCGCAAAAGCTATTCAGCAAGCTATTGCAGGGTCACAGTTGGAAATAAAAACAGGCAAGCTGTCATTTAGACAAGTTGCCATTGAGAAGTTTGAACCTGAGCCTGACGAAAAACCGTTTGATCTCGCTGTTGCAGTAAGAGTTGGGGCTTTTGACGGGCGACATCCTGAAATTGAAACACAGGCATTATCGAATGTTGCAAAAGCATTAAAAAGGAATGGCAAATTATTTATTGACGGCGGGAATCCATTAAAAGATATAACACTGGAAGCACATTAGGAAGAATCAAACTACTAATAATGTGTAAGCGTAAAAGGGAAGAAAAAGCAAAACTGAAACAATTGATCATTTGGAGACATATTGCAATTAAAGGGAGTGTCGAAAAAAATGAAATAATATGAAAAATGAACAAACTTATGTGGCCCTGTTGAGGGGAATTAATGTGGGAGGGCATCACAAAGTTCCTATGGCTGCGCTTCGCACCGCAATGGAACAAATGGGCTTTAAAAAAATAATAACTATCCTTAATTCCGGCAACGTCATTTTTACCGGTACGCCGAAAAATGAAAGCCGGCTGGAAGAGGAAATCGCCCTTCATTTGGAAAAAGTATTCGGGTTTAGCATTCCTGTTCGGGTGCGAAATGCCGGCGAAATATTGGCATTAACAACAGCCAATCCTTTTGAAAATATCGAAGTAACCCGGGACATCCGCCTTTACATTTCATTTTTAAAAGAAATTCCTGAAAAAAAATTAACCCTGCCCTGGGTTTCAGAAGATAACTCTTTTCGTATTGTGGATATCCGGGGAAAAGAAGTATGCAGCGTTCTGGATGTTTCCGTTACCAAAACACCAAGAGGGATGGAAATGCTGGAACAATTTTTCGGAGGAGATATTACCACCCGCAACTGGAATACGTTAAACCGGATTGCGGGAAAACTCTACTGACATCACGCGCCAATCGCCACTTTTACAAATTTCAGGCGGTAATCGGACGGCGACATGCCGGAATATTTTCGGAAAACATTCCTGAACGCTTTATTGTCCTGGTAGCCCACTTCAAACATCACTTCGTTCACCGTTTTGTGGCCCTTTTCCAGCTCGCGTTTGGCAGCTTCCACTTTCACCCGCTGAATGTATTCCATCACCGTATTTCCGGTTTCTTTTTTAAAACGGCGTTCAAAAGTTCGTCGCCCGATGCCAATGTCTTCGATAATCTCGTTAACATTTAGCCGGTCGCGGTACCGTTGTTCAATTAAAACCTGCGCTTGTTTTATTTCCTCATCGGCATGCGATTTCTGCCCGTTAAAAATAACAAACGGCGTTTGCGACCTGCGACCCCAGTCAACCTGAAAAACCTTGGAGCAATAGACAGCCACTTCCCTGTCGGCATATTTTTCAATAAGATACACTACCAGGTTGGCCGAAGAAAAGGCGCCGCCCCCGGTGTAAATTCCCGCCTCATCGGTTAATATCCTGTCGTTTACCAGCTTCACTTCCGGAAACAAACTTTTAAACTCTTCCGATGCCTTCCAGTGGGTTACACACAGTTTGCCGTCCAAAAGGCCGGATGCCGCCAGGACGAATGCACCCAGACACAAACTGGCAACCTCGGATCCCGAATAATACTGTTTCCGAATCCAGGGCAAAAAAGCGCTGTTTTGCCGAATCCCCCCGGCAAGATTTCCGCGCAACGGCGGAATGATAATTAAATCTGCCTTTACCGGTTCGGTTATCAGGCGGTCTGCTTCAATGTGATACAAGCCGTCGCCGGTTTGAACCGGGGAGTCTATCCCAACTACTTTAACATCGAACAGAGGAGCCTCTCCGCGGGTTTTCAAACATTCATTGGCTTCGAGAAAAGCCTGCCGGGCATTCTCCAGACTACCGATATTCACTTGATTCAGTGCAAGAATTACAATGTGTTTCATGAAAGAAATTTTTTTTTTTGAGCTATCTTTTTGTCGCAATCTGCCTTCAACAATGTCGCAATTGTATCTTTTCTATTAACCCTTATCTACCTAACTTTGTTCTGATTGAATACAAATCTGTTTTACAGATGATATAATGGGAAACAATAAAATGAGTAAAATCAAGATATCTGCATTTACGATTTCATTGGATGGTTTTGGGGCCGGACTCAACCAAAGCGAGGAAAATCCCCTGGGTGTTAAAGGTCAGGAACTGCATGGCTGGATGATTCCGACAAAAATGGCTCAGAGGATGATATTTGGGAAAGATGGAGGAACGGAGGGAACAGACAATGACTTTGCCGAAAAATCCATGGAAAACATTGGTGCCTGGATTATGGGGCGCAATATGTTTGCGCCAAGCCGGGACACGTGGACAGATGACGAATGGAAAGGCTGGTGGGGCGAAGAACCGCCGTATCATGGTCCGACATATATCCTGACACATCACGCAAGAGACCCGATTGAAATGAAGGGAGGGACAACATTCTATTTTATAACCGGTGGTATTGAATCCGCATTGGCAGAAGCAAAAAAGGCAGCCAACGGAAAAGATATACGTATCCTTGGTGGCGTCTCAACAGTTCGTCAATATTTGCAGGCAGGTTACATTGATGAAATACATTTTGTGGTTTCCCCGGTTTTTCTTGGTTCAGGAGAACAGTTGTTTTCCGGTATCGATATGCCTAAATTAGGGTTTGATAAAATACAAAGAGTGGAGGGAGAAAAAGCAACTCACATCTTATTGACAAAAAGTAGCGGGGAGAATGGCATATTTTGAATGGAAGGAACTTGCTGAAGAAAAACTTTAATAAATAATTGGTAAGATAATCAAAATGAGAAAATTAAATTCATAAAAAATGAATAGTAAAATATCAAAAAAAGGGTTATGGACAGGAAGAATTCTCGTAGCACTTACCGTGCTTTTTCTCCTTTTTGATTCGCTCGCCAAAGTGTTTGGGGCTGGCGCGTCTGTTGAAGGAATCGTAGCTATGGGATATGCCGGCGGTCTGGTTATGTGGCTGGGAGTGCTGCTGTTTGGTATCACCGTGCTGTATGTAATTCCACGAACCGCTGTTCTTGGCGCCGTGCTCCTTACCGGCTGGCTCGGTGGCGCGGTAGCGTCACACATTATTTCAGGCGAGGGCTGGTTTTGGTTTCCGGTTGTATTCGGCGCTCTCGCATGGTTCGGGCTGTGGCTTAAGGATGAGAGAGTGCGAAATTTTTTGTGGAAACGGCGGGAAGAAAGTAATTAAATGCTAATTTAAAAAAGCGGGATTATCTTTTAAGGAAAAATAACCATAAAAACAACATCAAAACACGATGAACGAATGACAAATATGACTTTTGCATCCGTCTATCCACACTATATAACGAAAGTCGAGAAGAGATCGAAAATCCGTTGACGCAAAAAGTAAGGTATTTGGACAAAATTGTTGACGAGTTGGCAAAAGGAAAAGCGATGGATAAGATTTTACGCAAAGAACAAATATAGGTTATGAGAAAGCTAAAATTACAGCTTAAAAAGACAATTACCTATAAAAGTGGCCTGGTGTTATTGCACTACGGGAAAAAGAAATAATACTTTCCGTTTTACTCAAGAAAAAAGCTATTTATAAAATTTGAATCATTATGGAAAATACTACGAAAAAACCTGATTTTGATAGGGCACTACAGGATTTCCTTAGTGCAATCTCAAATCGAAATATAGACAAATACAAAAAATACATAACGAAAGACGGCACATTGTACACGATTGTTCAGAATGGACATGCGTTCAAGACCTCGCAGGAATTGATTGCCATGCACGAGGAATGGTTTAAGGATCAAAACTGGATATGGGAAGGGTCTGTTGTTCGCAAGGTTGTTGGTGAAGATATGGCATTTGCATTAATAAAATACGAGTATCGCGCTAAAAAAGAAGATAAGCCGTTCAGTACATGGCTGACATATGTGTTCCGATTAGAAGACATCGAGTGGCGCATTATACACGATCAAAACACCGCTATTGATTTTCAAGCCTTTGCAAAATCAGCCGGGCTCGATAGCTGATTAATCCCCGCTTCTTTTGGGAGACGGAAAACAGATGTTCGACACTTCGGAGTCACGTCGCCATTTCAAGCTGGTGGATTCCAGGATCTTCAAATCAGAATTGGTTTTACTGCATTACGTAAAAAATAAAAACCATGGCAACAACAGATTTTAGAACAATTGATGAATACATAGCTTCTTTCCCGGAAGAAGACCAGAAGGTACTCCAAAAAATCAGGATGACGATTCAAAATGCAGCTCCCGGGACAGAGGAAGTAATAAGCTATCAAATGCCGACATTCAGATTTAAGGGCATACTGGTACATTTTGCGGCATTCAAAAATCACATCGGTTTTTTTCCCACACCTTCTGCCATTGTAGCATTTAAAAAAGAACTTTTGCAGTTTGAAACCTCTAAAGGAACAATCAAGTTTTATAAAGACAAGCCAATTCCTTATAATTTGATTGCTGAGATCACAAAGTTCAGAGTGAAGGAGAATCTGGAAAAATCAAAAAATAAATAGATTACTGCCATGAAACGGATTATTTTATCGATGATATTGCTAAGCTATCAGCATAAAAAAAAGCCGGATAAAAAACGAAAATAATGGTTTAAATGAAAAAAATACCTGGAATTGTAATCCTGACAATTGTAATGCTTTGCGCTGAGAAGAATAGAGCAGAAAATCATTCAATACAACATAATCAAAGAAAAAAAATGGAACATCAGGCTAAAGAAAATCAAAATCGTGAAGACACATTTGTCATTAGCTATTCATTTGAAACAGATGCAAATACCTTATTTAACATGTGGATTGAACCCAAAATTTATACACGTTGGATGGGTCCTGCCGGTGCTGATATGTCTTTTATAAATGCCGACATTAGAGAAGGCGGAACTGCACATTGGCAAATGAAAACTCCGGGCGAAACGACAAAGTTCGGGAAACTACACTACAAAATCATTGATCCCAATTATTTACTGGTTTATGTACAGAACTTTTGCGATAAGGATGGAAACTTTATAAAAGCACCATTTTCAAATACTTATCCCGACAGATTGTTATTGACTGTTCATTTTGCTCACGAAACAGACTACAAAGTAAAGATGACAGTCAAATGGGAAATTTTTGGTGAATCAACAGAAATAGAACGAAAAACTTTCAATGATATGAAACCTTATATGGTTAAAGGTTGGGGTGAATCGTTTGAGAAAATTGAAACTTTATTAAAATCAAAAAAGAAATAGATTTCCGCTATGAAACGAATGATTCTATCCATGATGGTTTCGGCCGACGGGTACATCGAAGCCCCTGGCAATGATATTAACTGGCACGTTTTCGACGAGGAAATGAGTGAATACATGATGGGGTTTTTCGGCACGGTGGACACCTTTATCTACGGAAGAAAATCTTACGAACTCATGCTTAGCTTCTGGCCGCATGAAAGCGGGCCGTTTGCCGATGTGATGAACCAAACATCAAAAATCATTTTCTCCAAAACGCTGGAAAGTGTGGAATGGAATTCCCGGCTTGTAAAAGACAATGTGGTTGAAGAAATCGGCAAGTTAAAACAGCAACCCGGAAAAGATGCCGTACTTTTTGCCGGCGCCGATCTTGCCGCAACATTTATCCGGCACAACCTGATTGACGAATACCGGCTGATTGTCAACCCGGTGGTTTTGGGGGCCGGAACGCCGCTGTTTAAAGATGTTCAAAAAAAGCCGTTCAACCTTCAACTGGTCGATACGCTGACATTCGGTTGTGGAAATGTAATTCTGATTTACCGGCCTGAAAAAAAATCTGGCAATCACCGTTTTCAGTGATTGGTTACTTCGGGCGGAAACTTGTCGGCAATCAAATTGAGTTGGATGTTGTACTCCAGGAAAGCTTTTAAACCATCGAGCACTGTAGTAAACCCACCTGTTGCGTCCTTAATTACCCCGATCAAGTCGTCGCCGGTTTGCTTAAAACCATAATTCCGGATGGTAACATACGTTGCCCCGTCTCTTAAAGACTGAAATTCAAAATCAATTGTTGTCGGTGGCTCATCCCATTCAAGGGTTATTTTTTTGTTGGGCTCTACACTTTTCACAAAAACCCGGGCAGAAACGTTATACATTTCCCAATCCCAGGTCACTGTTTTGCCGGACTCCAACATACCGCTACCTTTGGTAAACCAGAAATTTTTAGTTATTTCCG
This sequence comes from uncultured Mariniphaga sp., assembly GCA_964639655.1. Classification (GTDB taxonomy): domain Bacteria; phylum Bacteroidota; class Bacteroidia; order Bacteroidales; family Prolixibacteraceae; genus Mariniphaga. The sequence continues at coordinate 14,837 of CAZXHP010000036.1, read as the reverse complement.
GATCAATGAATGCATTAAAAACTGTTTCTGCCGGTTTACGAATGAGCATTTGCGCTTCGGCACACTTTACATTGTCTGTTGTCATTTTAACAAATTTTTATCAATTAATATGTCTGAACAGTCAGGAAAAGGTGTTGCAGTTGCATCAACCCATCCTTGCCGTATATTCCTGTTCCAGTTCTGCGTGAGTTTTCCAGAATCCTACGGGGGATTTTCCTTCCAGACGGTCGGTCAGAATCTCCAAATGGGTGTGCCATCCACTGCCCACTGAAACCATCTCCCCTTTTTTCAGCTTCCGGTGTGTCAGAGTCAGAAGGACGTTTTCGCCCTGCTGTTTCAGTTCGAAAGTGACCTCCGAGGCCTCCGGAGAATCTTCGCCCCAGGTGTAACTCAGCAACCGGTGTGGATCAACCTGGAGTACACGCCCCGAAAAGCCGGCTCCGTTTTCCATATCTTTGTACTTTTCGGGAATGGGGTCGTCAACATCCGACAAGTCACTGTGTTTAAAATGAAACGTCGCGGTTCCGCCCGCTTTCAGTTCCGTTTCTCCCGAAGCGAGCCATTTCGCCCGTTTCTCCGATTCGGTAAGGTACGCCCACACCCGCTCAACCGGGCCGGGCAGCAGCCGGGTAAAAACGATACATCCCGGCTCCGTTATTCTCCCAAAGTGTTCTGCTGTGCGCTCTTTTTTTAAAGTTTCCATAATTGTATTATTTTTTGAGGTTGTCTTCCGATTCCAAAAGTTCTTCGAGTGTATCCAAATGGGTGTTCCAGAAATTTTTCACTTTAGCCGCTTCCCAGCCAATCATGGCGGTTTTTCGTGTAGTTCCCCACCGGTAGCCGCCAACCAGTCCGTTTGTTCGAATCACCCGGTGACAGGGAATTAAAAAGGCGACCGGGTTTTTACCCACGGCGGTTCCCACAGCACGCGAAGCCTGCGGCTGCTCGACTTTTGCCGCCAGTTCTCCGTAAGTGGTCAGGTTGCCGTTGGGAACTTTTAGCAACGCTTCCCACACTTTCAACTGAAAAGGAGTCCCCCGGAGATGCAGCTTCAGATGCGTCATCCCGTTGGTACCCGGTTCAAAAATTTGATGGATTGCTGAAATATACGGTGAAAATTGCCGCCTGAATGTTGCATTCGGAAAATAGCGGAACAATTGGTCCAGTACATCTTCTTCGTTATCGTCGAATGCCATAAAACAAACGCCCTTTTCGGTTGCCGCGGCGAGTGCCCGACCAAACGGTGTGTGCAAAAATTCGTAATCGATAGAAAGATTTTTCCCGCCGTTTTTAAATTCACCGGGCGTCATTCCTTCTATCGATAAAAAAAGATCGTGCAGGCGCCCGGTGCCCGAAAGTCCGGTTTGATGGGCAGCATCGAATAAAGTCGTTTGTTCCGTTTTCAGTAGTTGTTTTGCATACGCCACGCTGATATACTGCAAAAACTTTTTGGGGCTCACCCCTGCCCATTCGGTAAACAGCCGCTGAAAATGGTACGGGCTTAAATGAATGTGCCTGGCCACCTCGTCGAGATTGGGTTGCACCCTGAAGTGCTCCCGTATATATTCAATGGCTTCTGCAATACGCCGGTAATTATATTCTTCCTGTGTTGTCATAAAACAATTTTTCACCTACAAATTTATGCATCCCTTCGGTCATTTAAAACCCGAATCTTGCGCAGTTAAAGAATAAACCTTTGACAATGAATTTTGGTTGACATTGTGGTGATTTTCCTTGCAATGCCGCCAAGCTGGAACTACTTTAATACAGGCAGAAAATCTTTTTATCCGGAGGAAACGTTACCCATCGCCATTTTCAGTACTTCGACGGGAAAGCAGTCGTGCAAATATTCAATTATCCCGGCACGTTTTAGGATGTATTTTTCATTGGATCATAAATAATCAAATTTGTATCTATATTCAAAAAGTCGGTAACGTTGGCTGTAACGAGTTCAAATTTGTTTACCAATGCTGTGGCTAAAATTATCGCATCAGGTAATTTAATTCTATTGTTTTGCCTGATTTGAATAACTTTTTCAACAATTTTCGAGTTGAGATTAATGACCGGAAGATTCCTGCAAATTTTCTCAATAAACTGTTTTTCAAAGTTGCTTGAAAACTTGTAGCCCAAAACTTCCATATAGGTAATTACGGAAATAAAAAGCTTATCATCTGGTGAGGCAACTTTGTTAAATTGCAGTTTCTTCTTTGAAAGATATATCAGAATATTGGTGTCAACGAGTTTCCCACTCATCACGTATTTTTTTTTGCCATTTCACCGGTTCTTTTACTCCGCTGAATAAGTCGTTTGATTCGATGCTGTTGAAAATTTTTTCCAGGTTGGTATATTGGTCTTTAACAACGCTATTTTCCTCTTCAACTTTTTTAACGAAGTTCATATTACGCAGAAACCTTGTTAAAAGCCTGGCGTTTTTTTTATTATCTACCGTTACTTTTAGCGTTGTCATGTTCAAAATTTTTATTCAAAAATAATCATTAAACAGAACTAATCAAAACACAACATTTAGTCGTGTAATTGCCCTTAAATTTTTTTATGCTTCTCGAAATTAATTGCTCTTGTTATTTGATGCTTTAGTGCCATCACTAATACAACCTGTAAACCAATTAATTTGTTTTGGTGTTATAAACTAAAACAAATCGCCGGCAAATATGAAAACCAACCAAATGGAAGAATTTCAAAAAATTGAAAACGCATTTAATCAGGCGATCATTTCAAGGAATAAGTGCGTAACCGACATTTATAAAAAGGAAGGCGATCGCTGGCTGTGTTTTTTAACGCACCTGGCGCCCGTTTTCAGAAATTCAGAATAAAAAATGCTATGGTAACAATCGCTGAATTCAGAAAGCAGGCCCTGTCGTTTCCGGAAACAACGGAACAACCGCACTTTGAAAAAACATCATTCAGGGTTCGGAAAAAAATTTTTGCCACCCTCGATAAAAAGGAAAACCGGGCCACCCTGAAACTGAACGAAATCGATCAGGATGTTTTTACCAAGATAGGGCCGGATGTCATTTATCCGGTTCCGAATAAATGGGGAAAACAGGGCTGGACCTTTGTACATCTCGGTAAAGTTCGCCCGGAAATACTTACAGATGCGCTGACAACCGCTTTTAATGAAGTAGCGCCAAAAAAACTGATAATAAAAATATAAGCGAAGCTGTAAAATGAAACCAAAAGAATTGATTACACGCTGGATTAAAGCATTTAACAATGGAGATGCAGTCGAACTTGCTGAATTTTATCATGAAGATGCTGTGAACCACCAGGTGGCCAACAACCCTGTTTACGGGAAGAAAGTCATCAGGAAAATGTTTGAAAGAGAATTTGCCGCAACTGAAATGACTTGCATTGCAGAGAACATTTTTGAAGATGGCGAGTGGGGAATACTGGAATGGAAAGACCCACACGGCCTTCGCGGATGCGGCTTTTTTCACGTAACCAACGGAAAAATAAAACTCCAACGTGGCTACTGGGACAAACTCTCCTTTTTAAAAATGCATAATTTACCAATACCGACAGCATAATGAACGGAAAAATTCAACACCTCAACCCCAATGGAATGATGAAAAGCCCGGCCTTTTCGCAGGTAGTAACCACATCGGGACCCGGGAAAACCATTTACATTGGCGGGCAAAACGCCGTGGATGCCTCAGGAAAACTGGTTG
>CAZXHP010000036.1:0-11051 GCA_964639655.1 uncultured Mariniphaga sp. | reverse complement strand
AAAACCATTTACATTGGCGGGCAAAACGCCGTGGATGCCTCAGGAAAACTGGTTGGCAAGGGAAACCTCAGGGAACAAACCGTGAAGGTAATGAAAAACATAGAAACAGCGCTTACCGCCAGTGGCGCCACTTTTGACAATGTTGTAAAACTCAACATCTTTTTGGTGCAGGGACAAGATGCCGTGAGCGGTTTTCAAGCCGCCCAACCCTTTTTGGCAAAAGCATCCCATCCGCCGGCAATAACGGGCCTTTTTGTGTCTGCGTTGGGAAACCCGGACTATTTGGTTGAAATCGATGCTACAGCTTTTGTGCCGCGCGAATAGTGAAATCACGTTTCAGCTCATTCCTTTCTGACCAAAAGCTTCCTCAAAACCGAAGTCTGAGTCGGGCAACGCTGCTATCTATTCAGCCAGCACAAAGGAAGTTGGAATTTTGTGTTTGGCTTTTTTTTATATTTCTTTTTTGATACCTGAACCCTTTCTTAGTTGGAGATAGCAACAACTTTCCCAACAAACTTTTCCGAAGTCAGTTGTTCAAGCATAAAAAATGTAATATCGGCTCTTGAAATTTTTAATGTCAGATTTTTGGCATGGGCGTCAAAATCTGTTTGAAAGCTTCGGGTAATCGCCCCGTTTGTAAATGCGCCCGGCCTGACAATCGTATAATCCAGCCCGCTTTCCAAAATGTACTTTTCCTGAAGCTGGTGATCCTGAAAAGCCTTTTTCAGCAAAAAACCAAACATGACATATTTCCAAAAGAAATTCAGGTTGTTCCAGCTATCGCCAAGCCCCAGAGTGGTCTGGCAAATCAATCGTTTTACACCTGATTTTCTCATTGCCTTTATAATGTTACGTGTTCCGGCGGAGCGAACTTTTCCTTTGGCTCCGTCTCCCAGCGCACAAAAAACGGCATCAACATCCTTCATCGCATTCTCTGCCTCCGAAAGATTGTTTACATCTCCTTGAACAATAGACAGGTACGGATTTTCAAAATCCTTGAGTTTCTCAGGATTTCGGGTAAATGCTTTTACTGAATAACCTTTCTCAAGGGCTTGTTCAACAATGTGTGAACCGAGTGAGCCTGTTGCTCCAAAAATAAGTATTTGCATAACTTTAATGTTTTATGCAAAATTGGGTGTTGATGATAAAGCAAAATAGAACAAAAACGACAAACAAACCTTCAACTTATTTTTTTCCGGGTAAATTGCCCGGGAGTTTTTCCGGTGAAGGATTTGAATACCCTGATAAAATGCGATTGGTCGGCATATCCGTTTTGATATACCACATCGGTTAACCTGTTGTAGTCGCTGGCAGCTAATTGTCTTAATGAATTTTGAAATTGAATGATTTTTGCAAACTGCTTTGGCAACAGCCCGGTTTCTGAAAAAAATCGCCGTTCAAAAGTTCGTTTGGTGAGGTTTAATTTTGGGGCCATGTTTGCCAGATTCAGTTGTCCATTTGCATTCAAAATAATTTCTATTGCCTTGAGTATTGGCGGGTCAAAAAGTAATTTTCCTGCATCTGTTAATTCGTCAATAAATTCTGACAGGGTATTTACCTTATGAAATATGTCGGTATCGGAAGACAATTTTTTAAGAACATCCACCACCTGGAAATTTTTATAAGTTGTCAAATCATAACAATTGTCGGTAATTGAAGTGGGTTCAATGCCAAAAAGTCTTTTAAGCGCAAATGGATACAACTGGCAAACAATGATTTGATATTTCCCCGGGATATCAAATTCAACGGGTTTTAAGGTTTGGCCGTAAACAAACAGTTCGGACATTAATTTTTTGTGTGGATTTATTTTCAAACCATTGGCTGTTTTCTGATATACCAATCCCGGAAACCCGTCAGCAAAAAAAGGAAGATAGGTTTTTGCCGACTCCTCACCCCCTTCAAAAGTCATAACTTCTTTAACAAAGGGTGAAAGACCAGGGTTGAATTTACTATTCTGAAATGCCACTTTGTATTTTTTTAATTAAACGCCTGTATGTTTTTAACCCAAAAAGGTATTTAAAGATTCAACAGGACCAGCGCGAATGACTTTTGAACGCAATCAAAACCTGGGGAAGTGCTTTTTTACCTGTGGGACAGTAAGGATTTAAAAATCAAACGTCTAATATCCGGACAAAAACACTAAATAAAAATTAGGAAATTCTGCGGAACTCCTGTTTATTCAGGCCCACTTCCCGGAGTTGTCTTTAAAATATCCAAATAATGTTTGTTTGTCATTATGCCAAGAATGTTTCCAAATGGGTCAACCACCGAAGCAGTAACAAAATGTCCCTTTCCCTGACTATGGTCCGTGACAGGTTGATAGAGCCGGGCACCCATATTTATCAGGGTATCCAGGGTATTTTGCAAATTGTCAACATGCCAGTAGGCAATCGCTCCACCCGGTTTTCCGCTTGCTCCTTCCGGGGCAAATTTACTGTCGATAATACCTAATTCCTGCTGGTAATCACCTATACGAAACTCAGCATATCCCGGAACATTAAAATAGGGTTCAATTCCCAAAAATTTGCCGTACCAGGTTTTTGCTTCTTCAATATTATCTGCATAAAAACTGATAGTTGATAATCCACGTAATACGTTTTTCGATTCCATATCTGTTTCAAATATTCATTTTGAATCGGTCTGTTTTGGCAAATTGTTTTTGCCCATTCTGTTACTCAAACAAAAAAAATATTCAAATTGTTTGATTCATATAGAATTACAGGAAAACTTTTGGAAGGCCTCAAGTTATCATTCATCCAGCTTCCATTTTTTTGCTAATTCAGCGTTGAAACCCTCTTTGTCTTTTGGATTGGGTTCACCTTTGCCGGAAGTAATTAACTTAAAGAGACTGTTTTTAATGTACCCGGTCCAGGCATCGTTACAAACTTCATAACATTCATAATCAGGAACTAATCCTTCGAGCGTGAATTTGATTTTTGTTTTATTTTCTTCGGTTGTTATCTCAAAAATCAGTTTGGTGCATACCCACTCGGTTTTATCTTGAATAAAATTGAATTCATTTTCCGATACATGGTAAACTAATTTTCTGTTTTCATCCATTTCAACCAATTTTAAATGTTGGCCGGCGAAATTCCGACAGAAGGTTTATCAAAGCAACAGGTTTTACACCGTTGAGTTATTTGCAACGAGTAAAGATTGAAAGAGCTAAGAAAGACTTTGAAAGTACAAGAAAAACGGTCAATGAGGTGATGTATGATGTTGGCTACAACGATACCAAAGCTTTCAGAGAAGTGTTTAACCGCATTACGGGGATGTCGCCAATTAGCTATAAATCAAAGTACAACAAAGAAGGAGAAATCTAAAATGATTGTTAAGTCATTAATTGGCCAAATCCGCAGCACCCGGAGAAAAGTACAAAGGCAATTTATCACTTATAAATATTCTGACGATGTCCGATTTTAATTATTTCAATGACTAACACCCCTTTGTCAATGCTATAAACCACTCGATATACACCGGAACGCAATCTGTAAATATTTTCAAAACCTGACATTTTTTGCGCATTCGCGGGAATGGGATTTTTCGACAGATGTTTGATCAGTTCTATAATTTTTAGTCCGGCCGGCTTGGGAAGTTTTAGCAACTGTTTCTCTGCAGATTTTCGAAAAACTATTTTATACGTTTCTGCCATGCTGCTTCTCAAATTTGGAAATCACCTCATCGAAAGGAATAATTTCTTCATCCCAGGTTTTTATAACATCAGTTCTGTCTTCAATATAATCGAGGTATTCCTGGATGAATCTTTTATGCTTCTTCAGTTCTATCTGAACGGCAATCCGCTTCCCTTTTTCGTCAGTTAAATATTTTATACCTTCCATTTTGCCACTATTATTTTTCCGGTTCAAATATACCAAATTCAAAACTTTTTGTAATACATCGGGGTTATTAGTTTCTGCTGTACAGAAACCGATCATATTTATTTTTTATCATTTCCGGGTGATATTTGCATTACGAAATGCACTAATATTAAAAAGCACCTTCTATGGGAATATTGGGAAATACAGTTGCAATAAAGAAAAAACAGGTTACTACGGAAAGCATAACGGAAACCTACGAACGGCTTTTCCCGGCGGTGGCAAGGTTTGTAAGTTCCATGAACGGCTCCCTTCCCGATGCCAAAGATATTTTTCACGATGCGCTGGTAATCTATTTTGAAACGGCTGTGCAAAAAGGCAATCCGGCTCACACTTCGGAGAAGGGCTACATTCTCGGCATTGCAAAACATCTGTGGCTGCGGAAACACAGCCGTGATAAACACAAAGTTTCCCTGGAAGATGCGGAAAACAGCATTTCAATTCCCGACGACTATTTCCCCACACCGTCCAACAAAAGGCTGCTGACAATCCTTGAACGGGCCGGTAAAAAATGTATGGACCTGCTCCGGGCATTTTATTTTCGGGAGCTGACCATTAAACAGCTGGCCCGAACTCTGGGATACGCCAACGAACATTCGGCCAGCGCGCAGAAATACAAGTGCCTCGAAAAAGTCAAAAATCTGGTAAAAACAAAAGCATTGACTTATGACGACTTCATGGAATAATACAAAACAAATCGAACGGTATCTGGCGGAAAACCTTTCGCCGGCCGACAAATTCGTATTCGAGGCGCGGCTGCTGTTGAGCCCGGCCCTGCAAAACGAAGTACACCTTCAGAAAAAAGTGTTAGGGCTTATAAAAATGTACCATCGTAAAAAGTTTAAAGAAAAACTGGAAGAGGTGCATCGGCAAATTTTTCATGATCCCGAAAAACTAAGTTTTCAGCAAAAAATTTACGGACTATTTAAGTAGAATACTATGAATCAGATGAACGTAATACCCATGGTAATCGATAGCTCGGGAAGCGGCGAACGGGCTTACGACATTTACAGCCTGCTGCTCAAGGAACGGATTGTTTTTCTGAAAGGCCCCATTGACGAGTCGCTGGCGGGGCTGGTAGTGGCACAACTGCTTTACCTCAATAGTACCGACCCCCACCAACCGATCGATCTGTATATCCACAGCCCGGGCGGAGGTGTCTATGCCGGGCTCGCGATTTACGATACCATCAAAATGCTGAACTGCCCTGTTGCCACCTACTCGGTGGGGTTTACCGGTAGTATGAGCACTTTTTTGCTCAGTGCCGGTTCAAAAGGGAAACGGTTCGCCCTTCCCCATTCCACGATTCACATGCACCCCACCGGCGGCGGTTCGAAAGGATACACCGAAGATGTGCGGATAGCCACCCGGGAGCAGGAACGGCTGCAGACCCAGATTTTTCACCTGATGGGCAAACACACCGGGCACAACTGGAAAGAAATCGAGGAATTTTTTCTGCGCGACAGATACCTGAATGCACAGGAAGCCAAAGCGTTCGGGATCATCGACGAGATTATGGGCGACAGCAGCGATATTATTGCGTTAAACGACAGCGAAAGAAGCGTATCTTTTGTGAAAGAATCTCATTGACGTTAGTGTTTATTGCAGTATTTCTGTTATTGCTCCATGATCTGTTTCAACCGGATCAAATCCTTTTCCACCATTCCGGCATCCTCCACAAACTCTGCCGTTGATCTGCCGGGTAACTGGTAAAGCGTAAACACCACTTCACACCCTTTGTTGTTCGGAATAACCCGCATCGGATTATACACAGCTTCGCCAGAAGGCAGGGTAACTTTGTGGTCCAGAATGCCAAACGGGTTGTCGGGAGCAAATTCAACCTCCACCTTGCCCATCGGCGAATCGGCCACCCAAACTGATCCTTCCTGGCGGATCGAACCACTGAGACCCGCCGCCCACTGAGGCAGGTTTTTGTACTTCGAGGCAAACCGGTAAACCTCGTCTGCCGACCTGTGAATCGTTACGCTGATGTGTTTTACGGGAAATACCACCCCGTCCCTTTGTTCCTTCTCATTCATAACTATTGACTCTTTACCTGGAAGCCGGAATGCAGCGAAAGGTAACAGCAGCAAAACCAGCCATAAATTACGATTAACCATATCTTATGCTTTGAGCCTGTTTCGCTTTACAACAACCCATCAACATCCGTTGTTTACTTTTCAGAAAAAACTGTAAAAACCAAACTATCGAACCGGACTTTTTGCCAATTGCAGCCGATGCCTGCCAGGCCGTGCGAGTGATTTTTATCCAGCGTGAATAACGCAAGCCGTTTTCCGGCTAAACAGGCTTCCACCTTTTGTCCGTTAAAAACCAGTTTCAGATTGTGCCAGCGGTCGGTTTCAATTTTTTCGACGCCGGATTTTACTGTTTTCTGATCGACGGTCAGCCGCCAGTTTCCGCCGGCATCCAGCTCCAGGCCGACTCCGTGCGGGGCGGTGTTGCTTTCGAACCACCTTACCCGCCCGAAAACTTTCGCGGTTCCCGCTTTGCCTGTTTTTACATCGACCGACACTTCGTAATCTCCATACTCCATCGATCCAAACTGGGTATAAGGTTCCGGGTTGTTCGGCCCCCACGGGTCCCAGCAAATCAGATTGCCTGTAATTACCTGCTGCAGCACCTTGTTGCCATTTTCGTTTACCACCTCGAATGCCTCTCCCTGATCGCTCAGAAACCGGGGCGTTGCATTTTCTGCATACCCTTCGAAATCTTCAGCATAATCGGTCGGAAATAGTTTTTTCGATGGAATTTTATGTTTCGGAACACCTTTCTTTTGGCCGGTTGTAGTGGTCAATGTATAAATGGAATTTGGGTCGGTTTTCAGCGAAAAGGTTCGATTCTTTAACCTAACAGGCATTTTTCGAATGAATTGTTCTTCTGCCGTACTTTGCCAGACATACAGCGTATCAACACCCTGATTCTCCAATTTTACCGTTAGGGATTCTTCCTTTTCACCGCTGACAATGATCAACGAAAAATCCTTTTCGTCAGGGGATTTCAGCGTGGTAAATACGGCTTCTCCCGGTGAAAAACCGCAGGCCGAATCGACGAACTTCCATCCCGGTTGTGCAAACTGTGTGAAATGGGCGATAGCCCACACCGCCGGCCTGATTTCATAGTGCCCGCACCACGGATTTTTTGCCTCCATAATGCCGGCATTGTTCCAGCTAACGTTCGGATAATAAGCATCCACAGGGTTCCAGTAAATTGTTTTAACGACATTGCTTTTAATGTAATTCCGGTTGATTTCCCGCGCCATCCGAAGTGCATTCGGCCAGTCGCCGGTCATCACCGACGCTTCGCTTTCCCATATTGGCTTCCCCAGCGCTTTTGTTTCCGGAGTGGCCTCCGTTTCGAGATAGTGGTAGCCGACAATGTCGATGGCTTCCCGTAACTCAGCGTCGGCCCAAAGTTCCTCTGCATAGCTCCACGGACGGTGATGTTCGGGTGAATTGCAGTACATGTCGTTTCCCGCAATCTGAACACCGTTCAATCCGGCTTCCTGTAAAGCGGGTTTCAAAAAGTTCACTACGTAATTCCGCGACTGGTTCGGAATGTGCTTTTCGTTCCACAGTCCGCAATAATCAATATCGATGTCCAGAAATTTTTTTGCGCCCTGAATGTATGCAACTACATAATCCGCATTGTCCTTCGAATAAAACCCGCCATCGAACCAGCCCGGCGCGCCCCACTGGAGAACGTCGAAAAAAATATCCGGGTTACGTTTTTTGGTCTCCTGCGCCATCCATCCTTCGTAACCGCGTTCGAAATACTTTTTTTTCGGGAAAAGCATTTCTTTCCGGGTTCGTGCAAAAGACGGCTCGGTGCCGCAGGTGGAATTCATATCGCCTCCCAGTTCGAATTTAAAATGCTGCAGGGAAGCGCCGAATCCGGGTTTAAACAGAAAGTCCAGAATATCGCTCCGGTACGGTTCCGGGTAGTCGATAAGCAGCCTGGAAGAGGCCCCGGCGCTTACCGCTCCAATGCCTTCGTATGTTAAACCCGGACTATCACCGTCGATAACCACTTCAAACTCTTGTGCAAAAACAGGAACCCAGGTTAAAATCGAGTAAAGCAGAATGATAAACTTCATTGGTCTTTCAACAATTTATACAATTCAACACCTGCCAGTAAAAATGCACCGGCGCCGTAAACCTCGGTCATTTCGTACGTTACACTTTGGGGATCGGAACCGATTGCCTGAACCCAACCCAGTTTGCCGTCGGGGTGGACTGCTGTAACCAAAGCATTCCAGGCTTTCAGTGTACAGTCGAAGTATTTTTCTTTGGAAAGAATTCCGGAATTTATACCCCAGGCAATTCCATAAGCAAAAAGTGCTGTGGCGCTCGATTCGGGATTCGGATGGCCTTCGGGATCGAGCATGCTCGCATGCCAGAATCCGTTTTTATTTTGAAGCCCTACCACCCTGTCGGTGAACTCAACATACAACCGAATGTATTTTTCCCTTGCGGGGTAATCTTCAGGTAAATGCCCGATAATAATGGCCAATGCCCCCATGACCCAACCGTTTCCACGTCCCCAGAATATTTTCTCCTCATTTTTTTCCCGCATTTCAAAATAACGCGAATCGCGGTAAAAAAGATGATCTTCTTTGTCGTACAAAAACTCTACACTTGCCCAAAACTCTTTTTCCATAAACTCCAGGTAATTTTTATCGCCTGTCAGTTTGGCCATTCGGGCATAAACGGTAGGCGCCATAAACAAGGCATCACACCAGCACCACCTGTCATGTGAGCCCGGCGCTTCGTATGTCAAGTCGGAATCGGTCGGATTGCGCATCACCCATTCAAGGCGGGCCCGGGTAGGCCGTAACATTCTTTCATCGCCATAATGTTCATACAACTGGCAATAGAGTTGGGCCACACAAATGTCATCGGCGAAATACATTCCTTTGTGCAGGTGCCAGCCTTCTTTCCAGCCAATCCCTTTTAACCACTCAAAATAAGATTCATTGTTTGTTATTTTGGCAAGTTCCGCCACTCCCATGTACATAACGGCATTTGTCCACATGGTGGGAGTGTGGGTCCATTTTGAAATATTCTTCGGATAATCATCCATTTGCCAGCGGGCAACCCGCTCCATTACTTTTTTTACCGAGTCAGGCTTAGGAACTTCGGCCCGGGAATAGAAAATCCCGAAAATACCAGCCAGTAAAAAACAAATAAAAATATGTCTCATAATTTTCGGATAAGTTTATTTTTCAAATTTCCATACAGCTTTTATATTCATCTGTTCGCCTTTTACCCTGATAATTAACGGATAGCATTTCCGAATTTTAATTTTTCCCAATTCCTGACCTGTCCTGGCTGCAGGATTGGAAGGCGGGATGCCTGGTGCTTCTCCTGTAAAAACCTCAAACCCAACATTTTTTGGAAGAGTGAACCGGATTTCTGCACCATCGGTCTTGCAGGTAAACGATGCCGGCGCCGAATGATTTTTTACATTTTCGATGATCCGGTATCCCGGTTCATCATCCCATTCCACTGATTTTCCGTTATCTGCCAGCGACACCGGATTTGAAAAAATAAGGATGTAATCGTACACACGGTTTTCACCGGATTCGCACCGGAATTCATCGGTCAGCATATTTTTTTTCAGCCGGAGATTCCTCTCCATTTTAACACCGGGGTAAGCATCCTCCGCCATCGCTTCAACCGTTCCTCCATCTGCCGAAGTTTCAAAAGAAATCAATTTACCGGTAGAAGGAACCTGGTCCTTTTTATCCACCACCACGGTGTTGTGGGCCACCGTTTTGCGGTACCAGCGGGTGAAATCCGGTACGCCGTATGCCGATGTGCCCATGTCGGTTACAATCTCCTTTTCTCCGTCGTGGACCGAAATGGACAACTTATCCGGATGGCCGTGCCCGCCGCCGTGAGGGCCGTACTTTAAAACCACTGTTTTGTGTCCGCTTCTTAAAATTCCCACGCCCAAATCGGGGAAATTTACCCCTTCCTGTTGAAAGAAACCATTTCCCGCTTCGATGTTTTCGGGGTTTAGCAGCGCTTCCGGGTCCAAACGCTCCGTTTTGGCATAACAATGTGAAAGGATGTTTCTGAACTGCGGATCGCCATATCGTTTATAAGCAATTTCGTAAAGTTTCACCTGTGCCACGAGCGACTCGCCGTACCATCCGTCGTTATGTGCTGGAAATTTCAGGTCGGCATAAACGCCTCTCGAAGGCGAATAAAGCATGTTAAACAATTTTTCATCGTACAAATCAATGCCCCGGCATCTTACGGCATCGGCCGACAAAAGCATGGCCCGCAACGGGTAAAAATGGTAAATGGGCGAACCTTCGCTCCACCAGCCGTCATCGTACACATGTTGCCTGAAAAGATGATAATACCCGCATTTCCCGTCGTTTAGCGCCACATCGACAATGCTGTCGTTTCGCAACGCCACTCCCAGCGCAATCAATCCGCTGTTGTGCCACACCTGCCAGTTGCCACCGTATTTGCGGTTTAGCAGCATATCGGCACAGGGTTGCAGGTACCCGGTTTCAATTTTTTCGATTTCGGCAGGTGTCATCACCTCGCGGGCCACGTTGAAAGCCCTGGCGGCATCGCTGGCCCAAACCGCTTCGTCAAGGCTCTGCCCGAACATTTTCCCGCCGTTGACCGTGGTTGCCACCCGGTTCACATTGTGCTCGAAATACGTCGGATATTTTCCGGCGTAATCCAGCAGCATGTCGCGGATAAAACCGGCATACTCCTCTTCACCGGTGGCGAGGTAAATGTACATGGAGGCGGTGAGGTATTTGAGGTTCTCCCCGTGTACCTTATTCACCCATGCCCAATCGGCACGTTTGTGCCCTTTCCAGGCCGAATCACATGCCACACAGAAATGCGCCATCGGTTTTTCCCAGTCGAATTCGAACATGAGGTTATGCACCGGGCAAAAGTAGTCGTGGAAATGTCCCCCTTCCAGCAAAGGGACTGCCAGCTCATGTTTCCGCCGTTCAGCCACTACCTCCTTCAAATCTGCAATAATTGCATTCCCCCATTCCGTTTTTGCCGACCGAGCTATCGCTTCCCGGTCTTTTTTCGAAAAAAAGAAAAAGTCGTTTTCCGACGAAAACACGGAAAAAGAAATAAAACCCAGCAACAACCACAAACCAATTTTCTTCATCAT
>CAZXHP010000035.1:0-23768 GCA_964639655.1 uncultured Mariniphaga sp. | reverse complement strand
AAATTGATGAATTTGCCAACCTGAAATCGGAAATCAACAAATTTTTCAATTTTGCTACTGCACTGGTTAAAGGAAACAAATTCAATCAAATAACTGACTTAATTAAGCAGCGCGATGAAATTCTTGTTAAACTGGAAAAAATGGAAATTGCCCAGATAAAACGCATTAAAGCCCGTGAAATCAATACCAGAAACTCGGTGCTCTTCTTTAATACCATTTCAGAAACAAAAAATATGTTACTACATGCCATTAATTTGTTAAAATCTCATCGCGACTTTATTATTGTTACTCAAAAAGCAAGTAAACAAAATTAAAGATGAAATTGCCGGAGCAAAAAATTAAGGCTTTCCTTTTATTACTTTTTGTGGCAGCCACCTATTTTTCGTGCAACCGGCCAAGCGAAGGTTCAAACACTGCCGGAAAGCACATCACAAACACAATAAACGCCAAAACTGAGACAGCTCCGGTTCCTCAAAACAAAAATGATGATGCTGCAGACGACCCGGCTGTTTGGATAAATTCTGAAAACCCGGCCAAATCCGTAATTTTTGGCACTGACAAAAAAGGTGGCCTGGCTTCGTATAACCTGAGCGGAGAAGAACTTCATTATTTCAAAACCGGAAATATGAACAACTGCGATTTACGCTGCAACTTCAAATTAAACGGAGACTCCATTGATGTGCTCGCAGCCAGTAATCGCACCAGTCATTCTCTTTCCCTATACAGAATCCGGGAAAACGGGATGCTCGACTCCATCCACTCCAGAATAATAACTTCACAAATGGAAGACGAGGTTTACGGGCTTTGCATGTATAAAAGCAAAGCTTCCGGTAAATTTTATGTTTTTATGAACAGCAAAGCGGGTGAAGTGGAACAATGGGAATTGTTCGATACGCAGAACAGACTTGATGCCCGTCTGGTTCGTTCTTTCAACCTGGGTACCCAAACCGAAGGCATGGTGGCCGACGACGAAACCGGAATATTTTACATTGGTCATGAAGTAGCCGGTATCTGGAAATTTGATGCCGAACTAACAGGTTCAACCGAAGGACAGTTTATTGAAAACAGTTCGGAAGAAAATCCAAACATCAAATACGATATCGAGGGGCTGGCTATTTACGACAGCGGAAACGGAAAAGGTTACCTGGTTGCCTCATCGCAGGGGAATTATTCGTTTGCCGTTTTTGAAAGGCAAGGCAATAATAAGTACCTCGGCAGTTTTCGAATTGTGGATGGAAAAATTGACGGCGTTGAAGAAACCGACGGCATTGAAATCACCTCTGTTCCGCTTTCGGGTTTTCCAAAAGGACTACTTGTGGTTCAGGATGGGTACAACGACGACGGAAAGAAAAAGAAAAGCCAGAACTTTAAGCTGGTTGACTGGGAAAATGTTGAGGTGTTTTTCAAATAGTCTATTTATTCAAAGCGTAACTTTTTTGCAACCATTCATTCATATTTAAAGCTGCAATTTGTAAAACCAATTTTTTACAATTATGGAAGTACGCGATTTGGAAGTGGCTGTTATTTCCGATTTGCATCTGGCCACCCATGCCAGCAAACCCAAGAAAGTTTTGAAGTACCTGAAATCCATCCTGCCTAAAATTCTCGTTTTAAATGGCGATATCATCGATTCGTGGCGTTTCAGCCGGAATTATTTTCCTAAAAATCAATTGAAAGTGGTTCGGCAAATCATAAAAATGATGGAAAAGGGAGTGCAGGTATATTACATTACCGGCAACCACGATGAATTTTTACGGAATTTTGTCCCAACCACTGTTGGAAACCTTAGAATTGTAAACCAGCTTGTGTTGGAACTGGATGGATCGAATACATGGATTTTTCACGGCGATATTTTCGATAGCACCATTCATCGTAAAAAATGGCTGGCCAAATTTGCGGCGGCCTTAAAAGGATTCCTTTCTGTTTCAAACAAGCTGATAAACCATGTGCTCCTGCTTGTGGGGAAAAAAGAAATCATTTTGTATAAAAGCATTAAATACCGGTTAATCCGTGATAAGCTGAACCTTTCTGGCGCCGAGTCGAAAATTCTGAACGCTACCATTACACAGGATTATCAAACCGTTATTTGTGGTCACACCCAAGTACCAAAAGATAAAGCATTAACAGTTAACGATAAAACGGTTCGTTACCTCAATTGCGGCGACTGGGTAGAACATTTCACTGCGGCAGAATACAACGACGGGAATTGGCAGCTGCACTATCATCACGAACAGGCTGAGGAACTTCAGCCCGACGAACTGGAAATACCTGAAGAGAACCAGTTGTTTCAAATCATTTCAAAAGAATTCGCTTGTTTAAATCTTATTTGAATTGCAATAAAACAATAATATTGTTATAAAAGTATAAATCAGGAAAATTTACAAAATGGAAGTTAAATCAAGATTAATTCATCAATTTCGTATTTCATATTTACCAACCACAATGCCTGTTAACTTTTATGGATTTTCCAATGGCAATGTTATGGTAGTTTGCTCAAGATTTTATGAAAAATCTTTTGACCACTCTGAGTTGGAGTTTGTGTTTGCTCTCCACGAGGAATTTTTTTATATTTATGAAAATCATAAATTAAAATTGAAAGAAGATGTAAACGATTCAATTTCTTTACACCCTGAAATGATAGATATACCGGAGCCCAGCATTAAAATTTTGAAAGTATATCGAAGCATCAATTCATACAGTCAGGCCCAGATGGCACTTGACAAATTCGTAACATGCAGTAACCCGGCTTAGATTGGAGTTGCTTGGGTTAAAAACACCGACGGGTCTGTTGTTTGCAGACAAAATATTATTTAGCTTTATAACATGAAAACAATAGTTTATTATTACTCAAACAAAGGCAGCAACAGATATTTGGCCAACAAAATAGCCAGTGATTTGAAATGCGAAATCGAAGAAATCAAACCGCGTTTGAATTCCCATTTGCTCATGCTGACAGGGTTGAATTTCGGGAACAGAAAACTTAAAACAAAAGTTGAAGATTATGACAGAGTGATTTTATGCGGACCCATTTGGATGGGCAAGCTGATTGTACCACTCAAAAACTTTGTCAATAAGCATTTAAGTGAAATCAAAATGCTAATATTTGTAACCTGTTGCGGGAGCTCCTTTAAAGACAAAGATGACAAATTCGGACATAATCTTGTTTTTAAGGAAGTTAAAAGTATTTTAAAAGATAAGTGTTTACATTGTGAGGCATTCCCAGTTGGCCTGGTTTTACCTGAAGATCAGAAAGAAGACTCCGATGCTTTTATGAAAGTGCATTTAAACGATGAAAATTTTAAAGGCGAAATTGTTGAAATTTACAAGGCTTTTATGCAGAAAATATGAAGAGATAAAAACATTGGAACCATAACAAAGTAAACCTGGTACAATGAAACATCAAATAAAAAAATATCCGGTACAAAATCCAATATTAAGAAATTATATAAAGTTCTTTTGGGAAATTCATGCTGAAAATATGAATATTCACCATCAATTAATTCCTGTAAGAAATGTTGATTTAAAATTTAACTTAAGCGAAACTCCTCATTATGCAGTAACAAATGGTTCCAATAATCTGTTAGACACTGTCTATTTCCATGGTTTACAGGATATGTTTACAAAAACTCAGCTTACATTGAACGGAAAGGTTCATGTGTTGGGAATTTGTTTCCATCCCTTTGGAATGTATCCTTTTTTTAAATTCCCAATTTCTGAAGTCCGGAATCAGTTATTAGGTGCAAATGAAGTTGGATTAAAAGAGGCATCAATAATCAGAGAAAAACTCATGTCTGCTTCCAGTGTTTCCGAAAGATTAAAAATTTTAGAAAAAGAGCTCTCAGCAATTCTTGATCGTAAAATCACAATTCCAAAAAACTTCGATGTAATTTTCGGTTCTCTTAAAGAAATTAGTAACATCAACCAGCTTACAAATTTCTGCAATCATCACAATATTAATATTCGAAAACTTGAACGTTATTTTAATAAATACGTGGGAATTTCACCCAAATCCTACGCCTCACTTAACCGATTTCAAAACGGATTAAACCAAATCATACACAACGACTATAACAAGCTTTCTGATATAGCCTATAACTTTGGGTATTTCGACCAAATACATTTTATTAAAGAGTTCAAACGCTTTTCAGGCAATACCCCAAAAAAATTTGCCAACAGAAACGATTCTATGTTGCATGTAGGAAAATTTTATTAGCTGTCGTTTTCTTACTATTTTTTTGTTATTCATGCTTGTATTTTTGCTTTCATTATTTAATAATAATCAAATTAAAGTAGAATGAAAATACAATCGTTAAAGCTTGCTTGCTTTTCGCCAACAGGCAACTCAAAATTGGTTGGCAAAATCATTGCACAAAACATAAAAGCAAATTCCACACAGCAAATTGATATTACCCGACCCAGAGTAAGGGCACAAACCTTATCATTAACAAGCGAAGATTTATTAGTGGTGGTTGTGCCTGTTTACATGGGACGGGTGCCGGCACTTTTAGAAGACTGGTTTGGCAAAATTGAAGCAAATAATACACCTGCAATTTGTGTGGTTGTTTATGGCAACAGGGTGTATGACAATGCTCTTCTGGAGCTGAAAGATATTTTGGCAAAACGTGGGTGTGTGCCAATTGCAGGTGCTGCCTTTATTGGAGAACATTCCTTTTCAAACAGTCAAACCCCGGTCGCTGTATCCCGACCTGATTCGATTGATTTGGACATCTGCAAGGTTTTTAGCAGCAAGGTAAATAAAATGATAACTGAGGCTAATTCATTAACAGACTTACCACCAGTTTCTTTACCTGGCAAATATCCTTATGGTGGTGTTACCCAGCTTTGGAGTGTAGATTTTCTGGATGTAAGTGACAGATGCGAACAATGTGGAAAGTGTGCCGAGGTATGCCCAATGGATGCAATTAATCCTATAAATAGCAGAGATATTGATATTGATAAATGTATCTCGTGTTGTGCCTGTATTAAAAATTGCCCAAATATTGCACGTACTATGAAAGACAGCAAAGTTAAAGATGCTTCGGTGCGTCTATTTAATAATTGTAAGGAAAGAAAAGAGCCGGAATTATTTTTTAGTTTTGTGTGAGAATGGATAAAACAAGCAGGCGATATCAAACGAACATATTTTACAAAAAAAATGGCTAGTGGTGAAGACGGATGTACTTAAAAACTTAATCAATTTTTAACCAAAATTACCAACAATGAACCGTAGAAATTTTATTGAAAAATCGGCATTGGCTTCCGGGTTGCTGCTGACATCTCCCGCTATGGGTTTTAGCAAAACGGGTAAACAATATGATTTTCCGCTAACCGATTTGCATGTGCATACAACCCCGGAATTTACCATTGAGAAAATAATGGAAATAGGAAAACGGACAGGTGTGAATTTCGGAATTGTGGAACATCCAATTTCGTGGGCGTTAAAAGACGATCGTGATTTGGAAAACTACATCAGGCATTTACGTAAATACCCGGTTTACGTAGGGCTGCAACCCACCTACCTTGGTTGGAGCAAAAATTACTCGAAAGAGTTGCTCAGCCAGATGGATTATATTTTAATGGATCCGCAAATGGTGCCGCAGGGAAACGGCAAAACCTGGCAAATCTGGGAATTCGATACCTACATTGAGGATACAGAGGATTTTATGAAGCGTTACATGGACTATGCGCTTGAGGTACTCACCAATGAGCCTGTGAATGTGTTTGCTTGGCCGTTGTTTTTGCCGGTTTGTATTGCACGCGACTACTATGAACTCTGGACCGAAGAACGCATGGACCAAATCATTTCAGCAGCAAAAAAGCGCAACATTGCCATTGAAATCAACGACATGGCACACACCCCGCATGAAGCTTTTATTCTGAAAGCAAAGCAGGAAGGATTGAAATTTGCCTTTGGTTCCGACTCGCGTAACTACAATTTGGGCAAATTGGCTTTCTGCAAACGCATTGCACAAAAATGTAAACTTACTGCCGATGATTTCTATCTGCCTGATAGCCCATTTTGAAAGGTTAGGGTGACTTATACCAGTTATTAAACCCGATTATATTCAATATTTAATTTTGGTCTGTAATTATTTCAATATTTTGATAGCGTATTCAATCGCCAAAGACAAGTTAGCATTTCCACGCTTAAAAAACATAAAAACATTTGAGGCAAATATAAATGACCTCATTAAACAAAAGAGTGCGGTTAAAAAACCTAAATAACAAGCTTAAAAATTCTATTGCCAAAAATTAGTCATTAATAAAATGTCAATGCATACGATCGCTTTCGCAAACCTTCAGCGGAGTGAGGTTTTTAATTTAAACTGTTCCCACTGGGTCGAACACTTCACCGTTTCAGAATACAACCATGAAGAATGGCACCTCTTTTTTCAAAACAATCTGGGAGAAGAATTTCGACCTGATGAACCGGAAATACCCGAAGCGAGCCAGTTGTTTCAAATCATTCCAAAAGAATTCGCTTGTTTAAACCTTATTTGATTTGCAATAAGACTTTATATTCTGAACATGATGTATAAACTCTTTTTGATATTTGAGCTTTATGGTGATGAACAGCCGTTATACGAAATTCAAATTTCAGAAAATAACGATTCTGTTGGCGAACATTGGCGTAAGGAAGCATAAAAACTGCTGAGTTCATGAAAATACTCTACGCCATCCAGGGGACCGGGAACGGGCATTTGGCAAGAGCCACGGCAATTGTACCACTTCTAAAGGAAATGGGTGAAACCGATGTATTGGTAAGCGGAATTAGCGGAGATATTAACCTGCCGTTTCCTGTCCGGTATCAGCTTTACGGCATGAGTTTTATTTTTGGTACCAAAGGAGGAGTCGATTTAGAAAAAACAATTTTAAAGCTGCGTCTTTTCAGGTTTCTGAAAGATGTGGCCCGGTTGCCTGTAAAAAAATACGACATCGTTCTTTGCGATTTTGAGCCTGTTTCTGCCTGGGCATGTAAATTGAAAAGAAAAAAGTCCATTGGTTTGGGACACCAGTATGCAGTTTTGCATCCTGACTCCCCAAGTCCTCCGAAAAGCGATTGGTTTGGAAAGTTAATTCTAAAGCACTACGCCCCCGTATCGAAAAAATACGGGTTTCATTTTAAACAGCTCGATGCATTCAATTTTGAACCAGTAATCAGGCCTGATATTCGAAATTGCAAACCTGAAAACAAAGGCCATTTTACGGTTTATTTGCCATCGTTTAGCGATGAGAAAATAATAAGAATTCTTTCTTTGTGGCCCGAAATTAAATGGGAAGTTTTTTCAAAGCATTCCAAATCCACCTATCGAATTTCTAATATTCTGATTCAGCCAATTTCCCTTGAAAAGTTTAATCTGTCGTTTACAAGCTGTGAGGGCATTTTATGCACTGCAGGTTTTGAAACTCCGGCAGAAACAATTTTTATGGGCAAAAAGCTATGTGTAGTCCCTATCAAAAATCAATTTGAGCAGGCCTGTAATGCAGCATTCCTTTCTGAAATGGGAATTACTGTTATTGACGATTTATTGAATGACAGACTTAAAATTAAGCATTGGCTGGAGAACAGTGGCGGGGTTCAAATAAAATATCAGGATAAAACGGGCGAAATTCTGCAAAAAATTATCATGCATGAAAATGTTTCAGGTGTTTTATTCAAACCGTAATCTGTGGTCATACCCACGTGCCAAAAGAAAAGTATTAACAGAAAACGATAAAACGGTTTGTTACCTCAATTGCGGCGACTGGACAGAGCATTTCACTGCGGCAGAATTTAACGACGGGAATTGGAGTTTGTACTATCATCATAAACAAGCTGAGGAACTTCAGCCCGAGGACCTGGATATCCCCGAAGAGAACCAGTTGTTTCAAATCATTTCAAAAAGATTATTCACTTAAAAGTGTCCACCCTTCAATCCAGTTGTCTTCGCCAAAGGCGCCTTTGAAGTCCACACGCCGGAACCAGGAGTTGGGATAGTCGCTTAAATTGCCGGAGATTTTAGGATTGGGAACAAAGTTGCCCGATTGCGGATCAATGCCCGGATTTCCTGTTTCGTTCCGGGAGGTATAGAAATAATCCGACCATTCGTCTTGCATTTCCTGAGAATAAATACCCGAAAGGTTAAATGGGGAATCATTAGGGGAGGCGCCCACTTGGTAAAAAAGGTTATTGCGAATGTCCAGTTTTCCGTTTTTCCACTGACTGTAACTGTCGTTGGAGCCATCGGTAACTTCCAGTAAAACTCCGTTAAAATCGTTCATTAAAATTGAATTGGCGATAACGCCTCCTGCAAACCGCTCGAATACAGCCAGCGCGCCATTGCCGGTGTTTCCGTTGCCAACCAGTGTGGCATTGTAAATGGTTGGCCGCGATTGTGGAAAACCGACAACCGGGTTTACCCCGCCACCTGCTTCGATTAAATTATCACCCACAAAATCATTCTCTATACCCAGCCAGAACTGTCCGTTTCCGCTCCATCCCAGATCGTAATCGAACGAATCGTCGCTGCACCCTGAAACCACAATATTTCTGAGATTTACGGTACCGCCAAATATTTCCACACCATCGTCGGCATTTGAAATCACTTCTACGTATTCCACTGTCGTTTTATTTCCGACCCCGCCCAGCGTAAGGCCGTTAATTTCGTTTCCTGCGCCAATATTGGTTCCTCCGTGCCTGATGGAAACGTACCGCAAAATGCCTGAATCGTCATCTTCGTCTCCGCCGCCAAAAATGCCGCGCGATTCAAAAACCGGAATTCCTTCCACACGTGCTTCGCCTTCCCGCAGGTTAACGGGGGCATTTCCCAAAATGATGAGCCCGCCCCATAAACCCCGTTCTTCTTTGGCAACCGATCCCTGCAAATCGTCGTGTTCCGAAGTAAAAATGATAGGTTCTTCTTTTGTACCTTCAGCAACAATTTTTCCGCCGCGTGCCACAATTAGTGCGCTGGCATTTTCGGCCTGCCCGCTGCGAAAACGGATAACGGTTCCGGGTTCAATGGTTAAAACCTGACCATCGTTAACAAAAACAAAACCTTCGAGAATATATTCGTTGTTTTTAGTCCAGGTAACCGTGCCGGTGCCACTTCCATCATCACGCAAAAATTCAGTACTCCCTTCAATAAAATAATCACTTTTACGACAACCCGTAAAAACCAGAATTAAAAGTAAACCTGTAAACATGCTAATTTTCATTGTTGCCATTTTTTACATTTTCACTTCCAAATCAAAGAAAATAAATCCGCCACCCTCCATATTGGCAGCCCACGGATACCAGTCGTGGTAATTGAGTGCCATGGTAATTTTGTTTATGGGCCTGAACTGAATACCCGCAACCAGGGCCGTACCGTCGTTTGCCAGCCGCCAGGGCAGCGTTTCCCCTTCCAAAATATTCGACTCAATTTTATCGTACCGGGCAAAAAGCTGGTACTTTTCAGTGAGGTTGTATTTCCCGTAAAACGATAGTGCAAGAATGTTACGGTCAGCCCGCCAGCCGCTATTTTGCCGGTAAACCATCTCTCCTGCCAGGTTCCATTTTTTTCTGAAATCATAGGAGGAAAAAACAAGCAACGTTGTTTCCGAAATTTCGTTATGCATTATATCGTAAACCACCCGCGAGGTAAAATTGCGCGGAACCCGGAAAGTTGTTCCCAGGCTGTATTTGAATACATCGTCCATTTGCAGACTGCTGTAACCTTCGCCGTTCATAATGGTAAAATCGGCATCCAGCAGTTCGCTGAACCTGTAATGAAAATTGACGCCCAAATCGGCCGAAGCGCCCAGCCGGTGTTCATCGGCTATGGTTTTCATCAGGTAGCGCCGTTCCCATATATCTTCCTGTAACTTAAACTGTTTCAGGCTAATCAGTCCAAACTCAATTTGTAGTTGCTGTTGCGAATACCGCAAAAAAGCGTTTTTAAAGTAGGCATACCGTCTAATTTTCGACAGGGGCGACAAATCGTCGGGACTTCCCACATCCAAATTAATTCTGGCGTAAAACTCCGGACTAAAATTGTATGTATAACCAATGTATCCGCGCACCAGTTCAAAGGCCGCTTCATCGGTTGCACTGCCGGTAATTCCACGGTGAAAATTGGCATAAATGGTAGCAAACGGTTTTCCCGACGGAACAAACTCACTTTCCTGCGCCACCATAAACTGCGGAATAAAAAAGAAAAAATAAAACAGTTTTTTGAGCTTCATCGATACACAATCTGGATTCGGTGCAAATATATATTAATCACAATTAATAATTTCGTAATCGTTTTGTAACAACTTTGTTTTACCTATACCGCACGGAACAAAAAAGAATGCAAAAAACCGAAAAAAACAACCTTGGTTTATTGAATTTTATTAAAATTGACCTGGCATTAACCGTTCTTTAATAAACAAGTGTAAAAAATTTTACATTAACTTTACAGGAACTACTGCAACACCGAAAATGGAAAGAGATCAAAAGATTCTGATAGTGGACGACGAAAAAGATTTATGCGAAATACTGCAATTTAATCTGGAAAGTGAAGGTTTTTCCATAGATGTGGCGTATTCGGGCGAAGAAGCTTTAAAAAAACCCCTGGAAGATTTCGACTTAGTTTTACTCGACGTGATGATGGGCGGCATTTCGGGTTTTAAAACCGCCAACATTATCCGTAAAGAACGCAATTTACAGATTCCCGTTATTTTTCTTACCGCCAAAGGCGAAGAGAACGATGTGTTAACCGGGTTTAACGTGGGCGCCGACGATTATATCTCCAAACCCTTTTCTATTAAAGAAGTGGTTGCCCGCATAAAGGCCATCCTGAAAAGAGGATTAAAACAGCCCGGCGAAAAAACGGAGATTGTTTATAAAGAACTTACTGTCAATCAAAAACAAAAGGAAATTTCACTTCAGGGGAAAAATGTAAGCCTCACCCGGAAAGAATTTGAAATATTGCTTTTACTGATGAAAAACATGGATGAGTACATTAGCCGGGACGAAATTTTGAAAAGGATTTGGGACGACGATGTAATTGTTACTGAACGGAATGTTGATGTAAATATCGCCCGGTTGCGAAAAAAGATAGGAAAATACGGGAGCTACATTAAGGGTAAATCGGGTTACGGGTATTGCTTTAAAGATAAAAACTGAAGTGTATTCGAGGTTTCGAAAACTAAAAACAAAAACCACATATCGACTCTTGTTATGGCATATCATAGTTTTCTTTTTTTGAATTCGCCCGGGTTTCTGTTTACGGTTTCAGAAAACATGACCTGGCTGACCACCGGGGGAAAAATAGGGTTTGTTGCCTTACTGGCGTTTTCGGGTTTGGCGATTTTTAACTCGCGAAAAAAGTTCATTAAAAAAAGCCCGTTTACCAACCCGGAGGATACCGTAATGGAAAACGACGGGGTTGAAAAAATAATGAATAAATGTAAAAAACAACTGCTGCACTGCCTTAACCGATGCAGTACAATTTACAGTTCGGGAATTAAATGTTTTACAAACGAAGATTTAACCGGATTGAAAAACATGCTGCTTGAAAAAGATGAACTGACGAACAAGCTTCAACAATCGAAAGAAAACATTTACAGCGTAGCCGCAAGGTTCGAAAACAGCTTGCACTCCGGGCATTATTTAATCGATGTGAAGGATTACCAAATCAGGATGGTCAATTCCCTCGCCCTTTTGCTCGACCCGCTGTTCGAACATTTGAGCAACAGCCATAAACCGTTTATCAAAACACAGGTAGAAGAACTCGACATGTTGAACCGGAAAACTGCAGCCTTTTGGGGGTTTACCGCTGAAAGTATCGACTTCGATAAGGGAAAAGAAGAAAACCTGGAAAACATCCGAAAAGATATTGAGGAAATGCTCAACAGTATGGAAGTGGCTCAGATTAAAAGAATAAAAACACACCAGGTGAATACCCGGAATTCAATTCTGTTTTTAAACATTCTTTCAGAAACCAAAAACATGTTAAACCACACCACAGGTTTGTTTCATTCCTACATTCAGCTGACAACCAATTTAAAAAACTGAAATCCAAACAAATCGGCATGCGTTATTTGTACTATTATAAACTTTAGCAAATTCAGGCAGTGATTCGAAAATCTTTCAGGGGCGAAATATTTTTCTACTTTATCATCGTATTTGTCCTTTTTACGGCAGCAATTCTTTCCTTCCAGTTTCAGCGCGAAAAAAAATACCGTACGACGCAACTGGAAAATACGCTCGATAACATTACCGAAATTACACACCGGTTTATCCTTCAAAACAAGCTGGTGGAAATGCGGGAATTAACCAGGATTGGTGAATTAAAAACGTTAATTCCCCAGCCTCACATCAGAATTACCATTATCGACCTGAATGGCAGGGTACTTTTCGACAGCTCTGCAGATTTCAGCCAAATGGAAAACCACCTGCAACGGCCCGAAGTGCAAAAAGCACTTCAACACCAAAAAGGCGCCAACATCAGGCTTTCGGATACCACACTGGAAGAATATTACTACTATGCCAAAAAATATCCCGGTTACTTTGTGCGCACCGCCATTGTTTACAATGTTCAG
The DNA here is from genome assembly GCA_964639655.1 of uncultured Mariniphaga sp. Lineage (GTDB taxonomy): Bacteria > Bacteroidota > Bacteroidia > Bacteroidales > Prolixibacteraceae > Mariniphaga. The sequence goes on along the minus strand of CAZXHP010000035.1, from coordinate 11,219 downwards.
ATTAAAAACTTTTTAAAGGCAGAAAGGGCTTTTATCCTGTTTATTGTATCTGTTTTTGCCATTATCGGTATCATCCTATACATCATCACCGGCAAGCTGGCCGATGCCATTACCAAATTGAAGGATTTTTCCATTAAAGCCGGAAAAAATGAACTGGTGGAGCCCGACACCTCGTTCCCCGAGAACGAACTGGGTATAATCAGCAGCCAGATTATCCGCATTTACCACAAACTAAAAAAAGCCAAAGATGAGCTTGCAAACGAACGGGAAAAACTGTTCAGCCACCTGAATGCACTTAACGAGGGGATTGCATTTTTTTCGCCTGGAAAGAAAATTTTGCTTTCGAACCGCCATTTTATTCAATACCTCAATTTTATTTCCGGGAAAACCATCCATTCGCCCGAAAGCATTTTTGAACTGGCCGATTTTAAAAAGCTGAACAAATTTCTGAGGAAACATGTCGAAAACCCGGTGCTTTTCCGTCCGAATGAATTGCCCCAACTGGAATATGTGGTTAAAAGAGGAGAAAAATATTACAAAATTCAGAGCATTGTATTTGTTGACCTGAGTTTCGAGGTGATGATAAGCGACATTACAAAACTGGAAAAAAGAAGGCTGTTGAAACAACAGCTGACGTCGAACATTGCCCACGAGTTGAAAACGCCGCTGGCTTCCATAAAAGGCTACATCGAAACCATGCTTGGAAATCAAGATGTTGCCAGGGAGAAACAGGTGTATTTTCTGGAAAAAGCCTATTCGCAGGCCGACCGGTTAACCGCCCTCATCAACGATGTTTCGCTGTTAAACAGCATCGAGGATGCCGGCGAACTTTTTCCGTTCGAGCCGGTAGATATCAAAAAAATAATTGATGAAGTTTATGAAAACTTTGCCAACCGCATGGCCGAAAAAAAAATCAGTTTTAACGCCGCAGTAGGTAAAGGGACTGTTATTAAAGGCAACGAATCGCTGCTGTTTTCAATCTTTCAGAATTTTGTTGAAAATTCGATGAACTACGCCGGCACAGGCATTCATATTGTCATTCAGGTTTACCACGAAGACGAAAAGTATTATTACATCTCCTACTCCGACGATGGTGAAGGCATTCCGCAAAAACACCTGCCGCGTATTTTCGAGCGGTTCTACAGGGTTGACCACGGTCGCACCCGCGAAACCGGCGGTACCGGGTTAGGACTGGCCATTGTAAAAAATGCCGTGCAGTTGCATAAAGGCGAAATTTCGGTACGAAACAAAGCCGGTGGCGGAATCGAATTTTTGTTTTCTTTGGCGAAAAGATAAAATTTAAAACGTGTAGTTTATGCCCAACCCAAAAGTCCGGCCCGGGCCAATGCTGCTGTATATTTGTTTTTCAGCATTGTACGATTTATAATAACTTTCTGTTTTTGCATTTAAAATGTTCGACACTTTAAAATCGACGCTCGTGTTTCCGCTTTTGCCAAACTTTTTATTTAAACTGAAATTCAGACTGTGAAAAGGCTCAATATAAATATCGGGGAAAAGCCCTGCTCCCACTATTGTCAAAGTCGATCCTTTTACGTTATAGAAAAAACCTGCATCGATGCCTGCATCGTAGTTATTATAAGTGAAACCGGCATTTATAACGTAAGGCGATTGCCCGGCCATTTTCCTTTTGCTTTCGATTGTTTCTCCAATCTTTTCGTACGTTTTTCTTGAGTTGAATTCAATCTCCGTCATATCAATCTGCGATTCAACGAGGGTAAAATTTCCGTTCAGGTTAAAATGGCGCCAGAAGGGCGAAATAAAATCCAAATCTTTCCGGAATTCAATTTCAGCTCCAAATAACCTGCCGTCGCCAACGTTTCTCGGTTGATACTCTGTACTTGTCTGTTGCTCCGGAATACGAACCAGTTCAATGGGATTATCGAAGCTTTTAAAAAAGGTGCTGACCGAAAAAATCTGTCCGCTTGGCATAAACAATTCCCACCGCAAATCGATATTGTCGATGCGGGTTTCTGTTAATTTACCATTCCAGCCGGGATAGGTAAACAGTGTTCCGTTAAAAATTCGGTTTGAAATGGGGTCGAGAATCTGTGCAAACGACAATTCCTTAAATGAGGGCCGCGCAATGGTTTTTGAGTAGGAAGCACGAAGGTTCTGATTCCCGGTAAGCGCGTAAATCAGATTCACCGAGGGAAACAGGTCGAAAGCTTCCAGCACTTTCTCATTGTCGAGGTTAATTCCGTTTTCTGTATCACCACTGGCAAAACGCTGGTCGCGACCCGTGTGGCGTTGAACAAAGTTTTCCGCCCTCAAGCCAACGATGGTTTTCAGGTTTGAAAAAGGATTAAATTCATTGGAAATATAAAATCCGGTATTGTTAACATTCGACTGGTACGCATTGGGATTGGGGTCTGAATTTCCCGACTGATAATAAATGCTGTTTGGCCGGTTGGGGTAAATGTTTGCGGGGTTGAGCACGATTGCCGGATCGGGATCGGGCCACGACTGGCCACCAAAAAACTGCATATCGAAAAAAAGGATTTCGTAGTCACGTTCTTTATAAGCATAACTGAATCCGAATTTCAATTTTGCATCGGCGTTGTTAAACTTAAATTTTTTTGTCACATCCAGTTTGCCCATCGCATTCAATTCGTTCAACGACCTCCAGATTCGTGCCGGATTACCTCCGGCCCCTGCCATAAAACTGCTTCGGCCATTGACATGGGTAAACGCTGTTTTCCTTATATCAGGGTCTTCCGAAGTTGAACGTGTGGGCGAAAGGCGCCAGTCAAGTTCCCACCCCGAATTTTTCAACACATGGATACCGTTGAGTAAAATATTGGTAAGCGACCGCTGGTTATATTCCAGGTTGTCGGAGGTGGCAAAATAACCCGACTGGCCCACAGCCTCGCCATCGTTATCGACAGAAAATTTTCCGGCACGGTTTTCACCGTTCTGCAACCGCATAGCCGTTAATCTGATTTTCGACAGGTTGGTTTTTACAGCCATGCCACCGAGCAAACCAACCAGCACGTTATGTTCTCCTACCTCTCCGTTCTGAATGGTTGCATAACGCATTTCATATTTGTCTGAATCGATATACCGCTGGTATTCGCTGTAAACAACATCGTTGTAATACTTATAATCTGATTTGTAAGATAGCGAAAAAATATACCCAAGTTTGGGACTCCGGCTGTTTGCTTTTGAAATATCAATCTCATTTCCCAGTGAAAAACTGACACTGTAATCCACAGGACTGGTTTGTTTTTCCGCCGCGAGCTGAGGGCTGAAACTATTAATAAAATCAACTGTTTCCTGTTGAGAAGCACCGCTGATGGGTGTTGGAATATTGGGTTGCCGGGCTCTTTCAGGCAAAGCCCTTGTCCCGTCATCGAACCCCAGAAAATCGGTTGAACCGCCGGGGTAAGTCAGGTACCCGGAATTTAAATGCATATCCGGATTAAAAGAAGTACTTGCCGAGATGCTGAATATTTTTTTCCCGGGGAAATCCCTGGTTTCCACGTTCATCATTCCCCCGGTAAAGTCGGCAGACATATCGGCGGTAAAATTTTTGCTCACCAGCATATTGTCAATCAGGTTGGTAGGGAAAATATCCATTTGAAGGCTGTTTCGGTCGGGGTCAAGACCCGGAATATCCATGTGGTTTAAAGTGGTTTTGGAATAACGGTCTCCCAGACCGCGAACATAAACATATTTCCCGTCTTCTACTGTAACGCCTGTTACCCTCCTGGCTGCTTCCACAGCAGTGTTGTCGCCGATAAGTTTAATTCCCGAAGCAGAAATACCATCCATAATAACTGCACTCTGTTTTTTTAAGGTATTCAATGCGGCTTCGGTAGTACGAATAACTTCGGCAGTAACCACTACTTCATCAATTTCGAGCGTACTTTCTTTCATTCTCAGGTTTTCCAATAGCGTTACTTCTCCGGATTTAACCTGAATGTCGTTCACATTTAGCGTTTGATACGAAATATAAGAAATTTGCAGTTCATAGGTTCCGGGGGAAAGGTCGAGGGTAAATTGCCCGTCGAGGTCGGTTGCAGTTCCGGTTGTTGTTCCTGCAACCAGTACTGTTACACCAACCAGGGATTCGCCTGTTTTATCATCGAAAATTGTACCTCTTATTTTGCCTTGCTGCGCCTGTGATAAAATGGAAGTAAGCACTAAAAAAATAACGAATAAACTCTTCATACCTTTTTTGAAATGTTTCCTGAGCTAAACGAAGAAACAGACTTGCAAAAAACCAATTTTGCAAGTCTGTTTAATATTCTCAGACCGTATATTTTAAATTTTAGAATTATAATCCTGCCAGTTTACCGGCTTTGGCAGCCCATGTCCAGCCAAAAACCGAAACATCAGCTCCAACGGTTGGAGTACTGACGGCAGTTACTCCCTGGGGAACTTCGCCATTCACATAGTTAGCCAGACCGGCCTCAGGCACATTGAGTTGTATTCCTTCGAAATTAACAGTTCCTGCATTGTGCACGACCCTGTTTATTTTCTGACCTTCTTCTATTGCAGTGAAATAAATGTTTTTCAAATCGACAATCGAATTATCATCTGTATTGATAAGGTCCGATGAGAATCTTCCCAAGGACGGGTCATTGGCAATTACAGTTCCGTTTTGAATAACATGACCAGCTTCCATTGAACCTTCCGGGCCATCCAACTCGAAATTATGGTCGCCCGGAGCAATGATTACAAAATTATCGAGGGTGCCGGCCCACGATTGGTCGGTGTCGATGGCATCGTCATTTACATTCCACACCAGGGCATTTTTTACATTAACTGTTCCGCCAAACCACTCGATGCCGTCATCCTGATTGGCAATAACTTCAATATTTTCAATAACAGTACCCGAACCAACTCCACCCAGGGTAAGACCGTTGATTTCATTTCCCGAGCCTATATTGGTTCCTCCGTGTCGAATGGAGATGTATTTTAAAACTCCTGAATTATCACCGGGTTCGCTTCCGCCATATAACCCGTTTTGGTCAGAAGTCGGAATTCCTTCAATCTGAATCTCGCTAATATCTCCCGATTCATTGGATGCCGAAACGGGTGCTTTGCCAAGTACAAGCACACCACCCCAGAGTCCGTCAATATCGGGATCGAGGTTTGGACTTCCAAAGTTGCCGGCAACAATATCATCCGAAGAAATTTCGTCGGCTACCGAAGTAAAAATAATGGGTTTCTCGGAAGTTCCCTCAGCCAAAAGTTTTCCGCCACGTGCAACGAGCAAAGCAGTGGCATTGGCACCCGTACCGGCTTCACCTTTAATGATTGTGCCTGGTTCAATTGTTAATGTAACACCATCAACAACAGTAATTCTTCCACCCAAAATGTAAACTTTATCTGAAGTCCATGTAGTATTTTGGGTAATATTACCGGTTACTTTCAATTCAAATTCGGGTTGGCCGACGCTGATTACAAAAGTGGCATCATCTGTTTGTCCCTCCGAATCGGTTACCTTAAGAGTAATTGAAGCAGCACCTGCATTGGCACCGGCATCATAATTAATGGTAACTGTATTGCCTGTTACACTGCCCGAACCGTTTAAAACGGTTACATTCGTTCCTGTTGCTGAATAGCTGGCGGTTAAGTCCGCATCAATTGAAACCGAAAAATCAACCGACTGTCCTTTTGACCCAAACGGTATTTCCGCTACTTCCGACGGAGCGGAGACAGCTGGCTTATCAAACGCAACAATTGAATCTTCATCATCGCATGATGCGAATAAAAGTACTCCAAGAATAACGGTTAAACTGAACAAAAATTTAAATTTCTTCATGATAAATCATTTTTGATTTTGAATTTGAGGCAAATGTATCGCAGGGTTATTACAAAAGGATTACACTGTAATTAATAAAAAATTACTTTTGCAAATCAATATTATTTAACTCAAAAAGAAACAATTAACAAAACATGGAGTGACAATAAACAAATCGGAAAAAAGAAAAAAATCAGCCGGCAGGATTAAAAAAACACCACAGTAAACATAATATATTAAATTTCAATTAAAAGAATATTCATAAAGAATTGCCGAACGTATTTTTTCTAATTTCGCCGTTTTTTAAGTAGCACAAAATGGTTAGAATTTTATTCACATTAGGATTCATTTTTCTGCTTTTTGCGGGGTTAAAAGCTCAGAATATAAAAGAAACAGACGGTCTTTTTTATGCGGATGAAGTGCTCTATTCAGGCAGCTATATCACGTTTTACGATAATGGCCGGACAAAAACGGAAATGAACATAAAACAAGGTAAAAAGCACGGGAAAGTAAAAATTTACTTTGAAAACGGCCGGCTCAATGAAATCCGCTCCTACAAAAACAACCTGATGCACGGGAAGTGGGAAATGTATAACCACAATAATATTCTTGTATCGGTAGCCCGGTATAAAAACGGAAGGAAACATGGCAAATGGAAAATCTGGAACGATAGTGGAAAATTACTTTACGAACTTCAGTATAAAAACGGCGAAAAAGCAGGAACCTGGAAAAGCTACGATGAAAACGGAGATCTTGTGAAAAAACGCAATTATTAGATCTTCAGCAAATGTAATAAAACTGTAATAATTCCTTAATCCAGCTGTAATTCAGTCATGGTATTTTTGTACGGAAAAATCATTTAAATCATTAAAAATGAAAAAAATACTGATTGGCATTTTTGCACTCATCCTAACGGTTGCTGTTTCGGCTAAAGACAAAGGTGAAAAACTAACTATTGATAATGAAAGTACGACAACAGTAGCACTTTCGGGAACTGTTTTTGATTCAGATTCGGGCGAACTTTTGGCCGGTGTCGAAGTGCAAATTGAAGGAACTCACACGAAAACTTACACCGATTTTGATGGGAACTTTAAATTTGAGAATATTAAACCGGGTGAATACAAGCTTGTTACCAGCTACATTTCGTACAACAAAAAAATTGAAACACTTAAAATCGATAGTCAAAAGAATCAGGTAAAAATTCAACTCGAAAATTCAAAATAGGGGAGTTACGGCGTAAAGGCACAAAATATTTTTACCGAAAGAGGTTGACCGGAAAACTGAACAACCTCTTTTGTTTTGAGTTTCCGTAAACACGAAAAAATTAAAACTTCAGAAAACTTTATTTAATCCAAACAACCTGCAATTAACCTATTTTCTCCAATGCCGATTTAATCCTCAAAATCGTTTCTTCTTTACCCAGAACTTCACAAATTTTAAACAAATCGGGGCCCATGTTACCACCAACTAACGAAAGGCGGAGCGGATTCATGATGACTCCAAAGCCCCAGCCTTTTTCGTTCATAAATGCTGAAAACGATTCCTTTATCGCCTCGGCCTGCCAGTTTTCCACCGTCTCGAATAAAGCAGCGACAGCGGAAAGCTGCCCCGGGGTATCTTCTTTCCACCGTTTTTTTACTGTTTTTTCGTCGTAGGCAACGGGCGCCTCAAAAAAGTAGCCTCCCTGTTCCCACAGGTCGGAAACAAATGCACAACGTTCCTTGATTTCAGCCACAATAGTCTTAATCTTTTCTGAAGCAACTGCAATGCCTTTTTCTACCAAAACAGGTTGAAACAACATAACCAGCTCTTCATCCGTTTTCTGCTGAAAGTAGTGGCGGTTGAACCATTTCGCTTTTTCGGGGTCGAAACGCGAACCGGATTTTACCACCCGTTCGAGAGTGAAAAGTTCAGTCAGTTCGTCCAGCGTAAAAAGTTCCTGTTCTGTGCCGGGATTCCAGCCCAACAGCGCCAGTAAATTGATAAAAGCTTCGGGAAAGTAGCCGTCTTCGCGGTAGCCGCGGAAAACTTCGCCTGTGGCGGGGTCTTTCCATTCCAGCGGAAAAACCGGGAAACCCATTTTATCGCCGTCACGTTTGCTCAGCTTTCCTTTCCCCTGCGGTTTCAGAATGAGCGGCAGATGCGCGAACCGAGGTTTGGTTTCCTCCCAGCCCAGGGCCCGGTAAAGCAGCACATGCAGCGGCAGCGACGATAACCACTCTTCGCCCCTGATTACATGCGTAATTTTCATCAGGTGGTCGTCCACTACGTTGGCGAGGTGGTAAGTGGGCATACCGTCGGATTTGAACAGTACCTTGTCGTCGAGGCTTTTGGTGGTATTGAACGTTACGTTTCCGCGAATGATGTCGTTTTCGGTAACATCTTCATCTGCGGGCATTTTAAACCGGATCACATACGGATCGCCGGCAGCCATTTTTTGCTGTACTTCATCTTCGGAAAGGTTCAGTGAATTGTTTAGTTCTTCCCGGGTTCCGATTCCGTAAGAGAATGTTTCTTTTTTTGCTTCCGTATCGCTACGGAGTTTTTCAATCTCTTCAGGTGTGTCAAAAGCAATGTAGGCCCAGCCCGATTTTACGAGCTGGTCGGCATATTTTTTATACAGTTCTTTGCGTTCGCTTTGCCGGTACGGGCCAAAATCACCTCCTATTCCGGGGCCTTCATCAGGATGAAGGCCGCACCAATTCAAACTTTCCACAATGTATTCCTCTGCACCGGGCACAAACCGGTTCCGGTCGGTGTCTTCAATACGAAGGATAAAATCGCCACCCTGTTTTTTGGCAAAAAGGTAGTTAAAAAGTGCAGTGCGCACACCTCCCATATGAAGCGGCCCTGTTGGACTTGGGGCAAATCGTACCCGTATTTTTTGGTTGCTCATTGTTCTGTTTTTGTAATTCGGTGCAAAGATACGATTTATCATTTGAGTGGTGAGTGGTTGTAGATGCTTTAATGCATGAATGATTTAATGCATTAATAGTTTATATTATATCTTTGTGGCCTGAAAATTTGAATTATATGGAGCGACGTGAGGTAGAAATTATGGCGCCGGTGGGTTCTTATGAATCGCTGATGGCGGCCATTCAGGGCGGGGCCGGTTCGGTTTATTTTGGGGTGGAACACCTGAACATGCGATCGCGATCGGCCAATAATTTTTCGCTCGACGACCTCAAGAAAATAGTGGACATTGCCACCTCGAACAAGGTAAAAACCTATCTTACCCTGAACGTGGAGATTTTTGATAACGAAGCAGAACAAATGAATGCCGTGCTCGATGCTGCCAAAAAAGCCGGTGTTTCTGCGGTAATTGCCGCCGATATTTCGGTGATTATGTATGCCCGTTCCATCGGCCTTGAAGTGCATATTTCAACCCAGGTGAACATTACCAACGTGGAGGCGGTGAAGTTTTATGCACAGTTTGCCGATGTGGTAGTTTTGGCCCGCGAAATGAACCTTGGACGCGTCTGGGAAATCAGTAATCAGATTAAAGAACAGCAAATAAAAGGGCCGTCCGGAAACCTGGTGCGGCTGGAAATGTTTGTGCACGGGGCGCTTTGTATGGCCATTTCGGGAAAGTGTTACCTGAGCCTGCATGAGATGAACTCGTCGGCCAACCGTGGAGCTTGTTTACAAACCTGTCGCCGCGCTTATACGGTTACCGACAAGGAAACAGGCGCAGAGCTTGAAATCGACAACGAATATATTATGTCGCCCAAAGACCTGAAAACCATTCATTTTCTGAATAAAATTCTGGATGCGGGCGTTTCGGTGCTGAAAATTGAAGGGCGCGCCCGTTCGCCCGAATATGTAAAAACTACCGTACAATGTTACCACGAAGCGGTGGAAGCCTGTTTTGAAAATACATTCGCCGAAGAAAAAATAAAAGACTGGGACGAACGGCTGGCATCGGTTTTTAACCGCGGGTTTTGGGACGGCTACTACCTTGGAAAGCGGTTGGGCGAATGGAGCGCCAATTACGGCTCGCGGGCTACAAAACGAAAAATATACATTGGCAAATGTACCAACTACTTTACCAACATACAGGTGGCCGAGTTCAAGCTGGAAACTCAGAATCTGAAAACGGGCGACGAAATTATTGTGACCGGACCAACCACCGGCGTGGTTCATACCACCGTGGAGGAAATTCGTTATGATAGGGAAGCCGTTGAAGAAGGTTTGAAAGGCCAGCGGATTTCGGTGCCCGTTGAAATCAAATTGCGGAGGTCGGATAAATTATTTAAAGTGGTGGATGCAAAAGAGGTGAAAGAACGGCGGTAGTTTTTTACGCGCTGGTTTGGATTTTAGCACAGGAATATCCTATCTTCATGGCAGAAATACAACTAAAATAATGAAACGCAATTTCGTCCTCCTGATGTTGCTTTTTTTTGGATTCGGAGTTGCTTCCGGACAAATTTTCAGGTACCGGATAAGTGCCAGCAGCGGTATTTTTTTAGGGGAAGTAGCCCCGGCCGAATCAGAACCTCCCGGAAAAATCTCACATCCCGGATATAAAAACTTTTCTCCTGTTTTTAAACCGGGTGCAGAAATGGAAGTAGTGGCTCCCGTCGCTCCGGATTTCGAGCTGGGACTGCAGTTTGGCTATTCGAATTTTGCAGGGCAAACACCTTCACCACCGTTGTATAATTTTTTTTTGTCGCGTTTTAATCCGCTTCCCACCAATCAAAAATATCCCAGTGAAGCATTGATATACGACACAAAAATATTGAATATTCTGGGAACAAGCCGCTTTTACATTTTACCGGTAAACCGGAATATGAATATTTTTATGAAACTGTTGGGTGGTGTTTCATTCATTGGTACTGATTTTACTTTTAAAGACCCGGGTTACCGCGTGGAATATGACGTAGGGATGCTCTATTCCCGCGGCACTAAAAGCAGTGATTATCCTAAAAAAGCAGCTTTTACAGGTGGAGTGGGGCTTGGAACCACCTACCGGCTGTCGGATAAATTAGATATTTATTTCGATGCTACGGCTTCATTAATACATTCCGACATTGTAAACGGAGTGCCTAATTATAACTACACCGATTACAATAACGGAAAATCTTCAATGGAACGGACCAACAGTCCGGCTGCAGTAGCTCAGGCCAGCATAGGGTTCGTTTATTCCGCCGTTCCCAACAGAAGAATCAACAAAAGCAACTATACGCGTTCATCCAGAACAACTAAAAATATTTTCAACGGAAAAAAAAGAGTCAAGCCTTTTTCTAAAAAAAGAAGATGACTGTAGGGTAGGGGTATTACGACACAGAGATTTACTTTAACCTGTTGAGCGACATGCTGAAATCATAAAATTTGGCATATTGTTTGCGGCCTTTATTCCGTTGTCTTAAAGTCAGAAAAACAAACAGGAAGAAACGTTCAGTTAGTACTATATAAATTCAGCCATCAAGCTTCGTTGGCTTTTTAATTC
>CAZXHP010000034.1:15484-24713 GCA_964639655.1 uncultured Mariniphaga sp. | reverse complement strand
GGCTGATTTTTCTGTTTGTATTTATTTTTAATGATGGATGATTTAAAAATAACTCCCAGAACAACTCCAATAAAAGCTGCCTGAATCAAAATCCAGAAATGTGATTCGCCCTTATTCCCGGCGCCGATTGAATCGAGGTTAGGCTCCAAAAACAATCCCAGCAACAATGCCAGCAAGGCAAAAATAACTGAAACCCAAAATGTTGCAATCAGAATAACCTGAATTGCGGCACCTCCAAGTTGAAAACGGAACAGGTAATTTCTTAAAAAATTAATGAATACTGCCATCAAACCACAAAGCAGGGTAATTCCAAACAGAATCCTGGAATAAACATGCCACCTGCAAATTAAATCCCAGCATACTTCCTTGTTTTCAAGAATGGACTTGTCATCGCCAAAATAAGGTACATTTTCGGCATACCATAATTCAGATATTTCTGCAAGGCGGTAATCGGCTGCAAATATTTCAAAGTAGGTTGAATCGGGATGAAGCCTTTTATAATGCATAAAGTGCGACCAAACTTCTTTCCAATTGTCAATTCTCAACTCTTCAGAAGTGTTTTCGATGGTGGTGTTTTTTATGGAATCGTACAAGCAGGGACAAAATTCCTGAACTGTTTTATTTTTTGTAATAGCGGAATCGATAACCACAAATGAGATCCCCAGTATATCCCACAGTTCAGAATAACCATCGTCGTAACCCAGCCCGCGAATGGCCACTCCACCCAGATTATTTTCCAACACCCAGTTATATTTCTGGTATAAACTGTTGCTGTTTTCGTACAAAACCTGCTTTTTATTGATTCTTCCCTGCTGCCAGGCAGAAAGTTCACTTATGTTTAAAAACGCGGCCACCTGGCTCGAATCAATCCCTTCCTCTACAGTTCGTTCAGCCTTTTGATAGTTTTTATACTTTTCAATTATATCATTATATTTTAAATGTTTACCGGAATTTCCCCCTGCTGTAATTCCTGCAAAATCTTCAACATTCCATTCAATACCCAAATAGGAAAATGTTACAATCAGCTTCGACCGGGGAATTTTCCCGTTGCTGTAAAAATTAATGGTGGACTCAATGGTTCGCTGCCCGTATTTATCGCTGTTGTACAACGGACCTGGTGCCAGAGCCATATTATTATTCAGGCTGGTAAGCTCGTCGGTAAGTACAAAATAATGATCCACCAGCAGATTCAGCTCTAAAAAGTTGTAGGCGCTTATTTTGGACAAACTTTCGTCGTCTTTAATGGCAGGAACTGAAATATTTAACTGAATGTTTCTGTTTATCCTGTTCAGAAACTGACGCGTATCGCGCACAAACTGCACAAAAGCCTGGCTATCGGTAGTTCTAATAAAATCGAAATAGAAGTTAATTCCGGTCAGTTGATTTTTTGATATAAGTGCATCCAACTCATAAATGAACGTTTCCCGGGCAGTCTCCGAGTTCAAAAACTGATTCACAACAGCTGGGAGTTTGCTGTAAATGGTAAGGTGCACGTCACAATTTTTCCGGTGAGCCAGGTCGATAACGCCTCCCGGCTTCTGAAACTCAGCCAAATCCTGCAGGTTTCTGATTCTTCCGTTGGAACCGATTTCATAACCATACAAACTAATTGCCGACAGATAACTGTAATTGTAATTTAAGTATTCTGTTTTGTTCCATGCGTTGTGCCATCCAATTACGTTTGTTTTGGTTGTCAGCCATTTCCGGGGCTGTTTCAGGTCACCATCCAAACTATCGGATTCAGCCGTTCCCCATTCATTTAAAAACTGTATTTCACGAATTTGTTTCAAAAAATCATTGTTGCGGTTTAGCAACTCCTGCTTTGTTTGGGCCTCTTTGTCTTTAATTGTAATTTCCTGAACAACAGCCTCAATTTGCATTTTCAGCGAATCAATAATTTCTTTCGAAGCTTTTTTGTCCAGTTCGTAATTTGCAATAATGGCATCAATGTTTTTACTGATTGTTGCACTGTTCATATTCATGGTGTCCAACTGCTCCATAATATCAAAAACGGTAGTGGAATCAACCTTCAGCTTCCCTTTTTCTACCAGGTTCTGCATAAAATGATAGATGCGTTCTTTTTCATTCCGGTTTCTGTTATTTCTGAATTTAAAGGGTTGAATGATTTTTTGAATGAGGGTTAAATCTCCTTTTTCAAATGTGAGGGTAGAATCCAGCAATACCGTTGCCGGCGCAACCGGCTCCTGGGCATTTGATGCCATTTCGAACTGAAAAGCAGCAATAAACAAGATGATTGTCCACCTTATTCTCCGCATTGATTTTTCTATACCTGCCCGGTTATTCACTTGTTTTCAGTTTTAGTAAACAATTATTTTTTTCTACACCCATTCCACATGCATTGGTTTTTTCATCCACGGAAGTTTTATCAGCGAAATATTCCAGGGAATTGATTTTACCAAAATATCCACCCCTTTTTTTTCTACTTCCAGAAAAACTTCTTCGCGTTTAAATCTTAAAATTCCTTCGCGCTGCAAAAAGGTTTCCTGAATTCCCTCCGGAGTTGAATTTTTTACTTTCTCCCAATTATTTATCAGCCCGTACAATAAACTGGTTGTCAGGGTTTTTTCCTCATCTGTCAATGTCACAAATGGTTCCAGATGATCTTCCGTGAGCATTCCGGTTAGCAATTTATTTAACACCAGTTCGTATTCCGGAAAATCGATTCTGTAAAATGCCAGATACTGAATCAGATAAACTGCCCTGTTTCTGAATTCATCATTAACAAACACACCATTTTTCAAAAAAGAAAGCGTTTCAAAAAAGCGGGTTAAAAATGGCCAGAACAAAATAATTCCGGCGTTGTAAATTTTTACACCAAGTCCTTCCTCTTCTTCAGATAGAACAGATTCCGGTTTTTTATCCGGCACTTTTTCACGATGCAGCCATTCCGGTTTTAAATTGAGTAACCGGGCCATTGCTGCAGGAAATATTGCCTTTTGATTTTTGCCGCTACGGTGAATTGTAAGCCAGACCGATTTTAATACCTCGTCCCAGTTCACATGTGGGTATTGTCTTCTTATAAACTTCAAAAATTCAGCATGAAACTCACTTTTGGATCGCTTCAAATCATTCCGGTAAAACGGCAGTGAAAACCGGTAAACTGCCTCCCGCCATTGCACGGGTGTTGTATTTTTAAAATAAAAATACGGGCCGAGTTGCAGGTACGGTTTAATTTGTGCCGTAATTTCGTGATTTTCTTTTAACCACTGATTTAGAATCTGATCATCTGTTAAATTGTAAAGGCCTTTAAACAATAATTCGGAGTCTTTTGCTGCTTTTTCAAGGAAATCATCAATATCGTTAATGTCCGATTGACCTTTTGTTTTTTCTGCCACTCTCCCGGATTCGTCGTGAATCTTCGATTTGGTTTTTTTGTTTTGAAGAACTTCTTCCCATTTTGCTTTCAATTCTTGGCTGTGGGAAATTAACCGGTCAATTTCAAACCATGCAGATTCCGGGATCCGGTTAGCCAGCTTTTCAAAAATTTGCGATTCCTTTTCAGCCCGAAGAAACATTTCTTCAATTTCTCCGGAAACTTTTCCGGCCAGCATTTGAAGTTTATTTATCACTTCAGGAAAAGAAAACGGACCAGCGCTCGATGGTAAAAAACCATGTTGCACATAAAATTCAAGAATATGAAAGTTTTGCTCCAATTTATTAAGTGAATTCTGTTTCCTGGGTTCATCAGTAACCTTAGAGCTATTTTTTTTGTTTTGAAGAACTTCTTCCCATCTTGCTTTCAATTCCTGGCTGCGGGAAATTAACCGGTCAATTTCAAACCATGCAGATTCCGGGATTCGGTTAGCCAGCTTTTCAAAAATTTGCGATTCCTTTTCAGCCTGAAGAAACATTTCTTCAATTTCCCCGGGAAACTCCCTGCACAGGGTATAAAGTTTACTTACTATTTCCGGAAATGTGAGCTGATTTGCCCACCACGGGAAAAAACCATGTTGCACGTAGAATTTCAGAATCCGGAAATTTTGCTCCAACTCCTTAATGGAATCAAGTTTGCCTGGTTCGACTTTTTTAGTTCCAACACCGGCAACATGAACCTTATCATTTTCTATCGAATCAGATCTTTCCGAAGCTTTCCACAATTCAACCAGTTCCGTGAGCTCCTGAAAACCAGAGTTCTGCATTTTTTCGATAATGGGATAATACAACTCCATGCGCTGAACTGATTTTAACTTTTGGAGTAAATGGCTCATAATAGACTTTGCAAAAGTCGCCGGGGTAATTTTTTTCTCTTCAGCAAAAACCAGAATTCCAAAATCTGCAATTGTCAATCTCCAAAATTTTGCAGTAAGTTTTCCTGAAAAAGTTCCGGGTGAAAATGTGCTGAGTGCAGTCAAATGCCGTTCAAACGTTTTATTTTCAAAAGGAAGTTCTGTTAAGACCTGAAAAAGAGCCTCTTCCGAATCGAATTCTTCAATAAAATTTTTATCATTTTTTGCCAGCAGCAGAAACGTTTTAATTGATTGCGGCGCTGATTCGTTGATGCTTTTCAGTTTTGCTTTGAAACTCAGGTTGGACTGAGCGATTACTTTGAAGATTAAATCTGAATTCTGCTGAAAATTTTCAAATCCGACAAGCGGCGACAATATTTTGCTTACAGATTTCCACTGATTATCAGGCAAATAAAATTTCAGTATAGTAAAAATAAGTTCCTGCTCATCTTTAAATTTTTGAATGGATTCCTGAAAAAGCTGCGGACTCAAACGGGCATAAAAGGCAATTTGCTGAACTGTTGTTTTCAGCGTATTTTCAGCCAATTGAACGCCGGTGTCAGAAAAAAGGAAACTATTCACAAGCAACTTCAAATTTTGCTCCAGCGTGGTTTTTATCCGGTTTTTATCCGGTTCCGCTTCAAATAATTTTGGCAGATTTTCCGGAATCCGGAAATCTTTTGTCCGTTCAGCAAACAAAAACTCCAGCGCAACCGACCAGAAAACAGACTGCAGGTTTTCGCCTCCGCTTTCGACCAATGCCTGCATAAATATTTCATTTTTAATCGGTTTACTTTCCAGATAGCTTTTGTCATCCCAACCGGTTTCCCGGATTATTTCATCTGTAATTTTTTCCAATGCGGCATATTCTTCCCGAAAAAAATGAATAAAATATGTTTCCAAATCTTCCGGTGCGACGAATGAAATGAATGTTTTTAACCGGGCCATTAAACTTCTGGATTTGTCCTTCTTCCTGATAGCAGCGGCTAAAAAATCGTCGCTAAGTTGTACCAATTCTGTAAAAAGAATTTGAACGTCCTGCAGGCTGAGATCAAAAAAAGCCTCCGGCAGATAACCGTTTGTTAAAAAATAACTTCCAATTTTTCTTTTGTAAATTTTTGAATATTCATCTCCCACATATGAGTCGGGATTTACAATCTGAAAATCCTTTTTGGGCTGTTTCCCGCTTTCCGAAAGGATTTTATGGATGTCTGAAATTTCGGAAAAATGTTTTTCTTCATCAATAACCGAAGCCATTTTTCCCTTCCTGACTTTTCCTTCCAATTGAACAAAATGCTGGAATTCAGCACTGCTTTTAATTTTCGAAAGATCAAGTCCGGCACTGGAAATCAAATACAAAATAAACTCTTCGTTATCCAGTTTCCTGAATGAAGTTTCGTGCAAATACAAAATTGTATCCAACACGAGTTGGTTTATTGTATTATACTGTTCACCGGAAATTTCCTGCTGAAATTTAACGGCAATATTTTTGGCAAATGAGCCGATAAGTTTGAACAGATTTTTTTCCCTGCCCGGGTTAAAAATTTCAAGCAGTAAAGATGAACCCGATGCTGTAAGTTGTTCGGCCAAACGTTCTCTTTTCGTTTTATCCTGAATAACCAGAACGATTTCCGCTTTCAAAAAGTTAAAATTCTCTGAATCAAAATCCACATCACCGGAATTCAATAGTTCCAAAAGTTGATCAATACTTAATTGTTGGTTTTTATCCTGAACCCGGCGTAGATATTTTTTGTTCTGCAGTTGATTCAACGATTTGTTTATCAGAAAAGTAGCTGCATTGTTTCCCTTGAATTTATTGATTGCCTGAGATAAAAGGTCAATATCCGGATTAAAAATTTCGATAACCCGGGTTACCATATTTGCCGAAAACTTCTCTTTGCTGAAAGTTAAACTTGTTTCATTTAACATATATTCCAGAATGGATGAATTCATCATTTTGATGAACTCGGAATCGCTGTACTGATTCAGATTCAGCTCCTTTTTTAAATACATCAGTATTTTTCTGAATTCAATTATCCAGTTGCTGTTAACCGGGTCCTGTGCCGTCAAAATTTTGTCGAATGTTTCAACATTCAGGTTATATGATATCCGCTCAACTACCTGTTTCTGATTTCGGTGTCGCAATAAAATTTCTGAAAAATCCACATCATCCCGGCTGAGAATCCGTTGTACCAGTTCGTCAACAGTAACCGACTTTTCAATACCAAACGGGAAAAAACCTTTTACAAAGAACATTTCGAGGGATTGAATGAACAATTTATCGGGTTTCTGCACATCGCGGGTTAAACTTTTCCCGTTTAACTCCCGGCTGAAATTGAAGTTTAACGCACGTTCCAGCGATTCCCTGACTCTTGTCGGCAATTTATCCGACATCTCTTTTTCCTCAATTGTTCCGATGTTTATTTCCAGTTTCGACAACTCAATCTGCACCTCGTCCGGAATTTTATTTGAAATGGCCTTTTCAATTTCCGGTAAAATCTGCGACTCAAAAATGGACTCAACCAAATCATTTCCGCGCCTTGCAGCGGCTTTGTCCGCATATTCAAAATTGAATGACGAGGAATGAATGATATTTTGAGCCGTTGCCATTATTTCCTGTTTCGTTTTAGTTTCATCATCTCCTTAAAAACTTCAAAAGCTGCCTTTTTTAAGCTTTCCGAAGGTTCGTCGAAATTCTGTTGACCGGCTTTCAGTTTTTCCCACGCGTGGTATTTTTCTTCAAATGCCCTCATTTCGTTTACATTCAGCCACAAAATTTCATTGCTTAAATGCGCAGGAATTCTTTCGTAAAAAACACCGGTAACATAATCCTTGAATCGTTCATCCTGAAACCGGGCAGGCCAGTCGGGCAGTAAAAATGAGACTTTCAGGTCGAAAAAATCTTCGCTGATAATTTCCCCGGAAAAAAGTTTGCGTTGAAAAACCAGCCGGCGTTGACCAAAATTTTTGTTCCTGGCATCCATGCTACCTTTCAGTCGAATTTTTTCCACCTCCTGAAGACGTAATCTGCCGTTTGTTCCCCTGGTGTTATCAAAAAGTTGAATCAGGCTGTTTACCTGTTTGAAAAGCTTGTCGAAATCTTCAGTTTCTGATTCGATGGATGCCAGAATGAGTCCCTTTTCATTTTTAATTTTCCAGCTACCGTTTTCAGAAAACCAGGAATTTTCAGAAATGCCCTGTTTAAAAAATGCCGAAACACGGTTCAATCTTTCAGCTTCGGTGAGGCACCACGATTCATTTTCGGTAGTTCGTACCAAAGGATTTCCGTATTCATCCAAAAAACAGAATCCATGGTAACTTCTCTGTATGAAATCGTTTAAAAGAATGTGATCAACCAGATAAAAACCCTCCGATTGTTGATTTTTTCCAGCAAAAAAGTCAATGATTTCAAAAATGTTTTGAACGGCTTCTTCTTCGCCGGAACATTCAAATAAGCTGACCCATTTGTTTGGTTCGCGTTGAAAAATAACACGAACATTTTCCGCTGAGGAATCGGGTTTTGATAACCGGTAATTTCCAAAATTCAGGGTTTCCTTAAACAAGGTTTTATAGCCAATCTCGCCAAACGTGGCATTCGGAATATTTCCGGCTCCCCGTTCGGTTTTCCATTTGCTGATTTCACGGGTACGAAGCGGTCTGTAAGTTGTTTCAAGGTCCTTTTTCACCTCAAATACTTCTTCTTTGTATTTCGACAAACTGGAATCTAACCCTGCAAAATCAGGCATCAGCGATTGATTTGTTTTGGGTGAAATCCCGGTTTTTGCGCAGATTATCAGCTCCAAACCCGACGGGTTTCCAACTACTTCTTCATCATTTTTTAGAAATAAAAACTCCCCTTTTGTTCTGTTGTAGCTCAGGCTTTCCAACTGTTTTAAAAACTCCGACTTTTGCCGAAGCACAATCCGGTTGAATTCTTCTGTTGATTTAATCATGTTTAACTGAAGAAGAACTTGCCAGGGTAAAGCATTAAAATCTTCTCCAAAACGTGCCAGCAGATGATCGTATATCCGGTTTTTCCGGTCGTAAAAAACCTGTTCCGGTTCGATTTCCGATTCAGGAAACAACTCATTTTCAGCCAATAATTTTTCTACTCCCGGAACAGATGACAATTTCTGGGAAAAATATGTTTTGTGTTGGCCATTTTCAAAATCGATGTTAAAAAACTCATTCAGGTTTCCGAGCTGCGAAAGGTGGTTGGCCAGGTGCTGTTCTGCCAGCATCAGATAAGCTTTTAGCTGATTTGCTTTTGCGTGCCGTTCAGCAGGCTCGTTTTGTGAAATACCTTCTTCGCCAATGCCGTAAATTACAGGAAAATGTTTTTGTACAGAATAATAACGGGCCAGTTCGCGAAACTTTCCGTTTAGCTTTTTTTGAAAAAAATCATCTTCTGAAATGTCCAAAGAATATCCCCTGAATTTTTTCGCCCAAATCTCCAAAAATAAATTATTGATATGCTGTCTGTTTAACGAAGAATGTTTTTTTTGTTTTACAAACACGTTCATGCCGGAATAAATGCCGTCAAACCGTTTTTCAGTGCTATTTTCAGAATCGTCGTCCACAAGCAGGTGAAAAAATTTACCCTTTTCCACGGAAATTCCCGGCAGTTTTTTCCCTTCATAGTGAATACTGTAAACTTTGCTTTGGTTTACGCCCTCCACTTTGGAAAACAACTTTTGAAGTTCATCAACCCGGATTTCCTTTAACCTTTTATCCGGAATTTCACCTTTTATAAATCCACTCTTTAAACGCGGCCCGGCAAAAATTTCTTCCATTCTCATTTCATCTTCAACCATTTCAGAATAGCTTGAAGATTGCACCGGGCAATAAATGTATTCGAACAATTTCAGGAAAACATTTGCCAGTATTGCTCCCTGATTTGCATTCCCGTTTATATGTAAATCAAATTCAATCTGAATGAACTGCGGTTCCAGGATTTTTGCCGCTTCAAATTTTTCTCCCAG
>CAZXHP010000034.1:11686-15384 GCA_964639655.1 uncultured Mariniphaga sp. | reverse complement strand
AAAAGGCATTGCTTTTTGCATTCACCGGCAAATTTTCGCCGGGAACCAAAAGGTCGGTAACGGGCAAGGATGTGCGAAAGGCAATATCGGTGATGGCATAACACAACTGTTCCAGTATGGTAACACCGGGGTCGTGGGAGTTGTAGTCGGTCCAGACGTCGCCACTCAGTTCCTGAATGTATTTCAGGCCTTTTTCGCGCAATTCTGAAAAATTCAGGCTTACGCTTTCCACTTCATTCCCTGAGAAACTGGCAGATTGTTTCATTTTTTTCTATTTCATTAAAAAGCTGTCGTTCCACAAAACCGAAATTTTGTACAGTATTTTTTTCCCTTTTCCGTAATTGCTTTTTGTTCTTAGCTGCAGATTATACCTGAACGGATCTTTAGGTTCCCTGAATGTTTTCCACCATTTGGCCAGGTCGAAAACCTTCTTTTTTTCTTCATTAGGCTGCTCCGCAATTTGAGATGGTTTTGAAACCCAGCGAATATCCAGTTTAGTCCATTTTTTTCCGAAACAGGCGCTTGTTTTTGTAATTTTCGGTCGCGAATTTCCGTAGGTACTAATGGCAATGGCATGCATTAATGCATACTTTCCGTCGCCCTGCTCTCCTTCGGCACAGGCCATAATTTCAAAAGCGTTGCTGCCCGTCAATGGATTGCCGGTAAACACATTTTGCCAGGTTCCGTCGGCATCCAGTTCACCTTCGCGGTAATTTCCTACACGTCCTTCGGAGGCCACAAAACCTTTTACATCGAGTTTATGTGCCGGATTGCTGGTTCCCAGCCCCACATTCCCTTCATTTTTCTGAATAAAAACCGCCGGTTCACCGGCATCTTCCTGTGAATTTTTTTGATTCTGTTCCCCGGCTTTTTGAATATAAATCCCGCCATCTTTCTTTTTCGAGATAAACAAGGTCCAGGCGGCTTCCGAATCGTCTTTATCCTCAAAAAAGCTCAGCAGTTTTTCTTTTCCGTTATCCGAGGGATAAATCATTATCCCGTCTTCGTTAATATCCAGTTTATCTTCAGCAATATTGAAGGTTGAATCAATCAACTTCTCAAATGCACTTTCGGTGGGCAAATTACCCTTTTTAAAAAAGGATTTGAGTTGACTCCTGTCGGTTATGTTTTTTTGATTTCTCATTTTTTTACCTAATAATAATTGCCTGAATTATCGCTGATTACAAAGTCTGCTTCGATTGACAAATCGCCAATACCTGATATTTTGGGTTTTTCCGATTCTTCATTTTCAACCGTTTCAATTTGGTGCTCAGGCGCCGAAGTCAGAATGGCATAGGCCGAAATGGTTCGAAGTTCATTGATCCTCTGAATTTTTGCTGTGTCGATAATTTTATAATTTCCCTGTACTTCCACGAGTTGCAAAACCGAAAATTCAGTAACGAAATCAACATAGGGCCTGCTTTCAATAAAATTCAGAATTTCCGATTTGGAAATGGATTCATCAAATCCCTTTTCCATAAATTCAGTTTGAATTCCGGGCGATAAAAAGCTGATTAACTCATTGTTCAGCAGATTTATATAATATCCTTTTTTACGAATATCGGTAAATTTAACCCTGCATCTTACTTTTAGCTGCTCGTAAACCGGATTTGAAACTTCAATGTTCAAATAAGGGGAAACAAACTGTGAAATGTATCTTTTTACTTCGAGCAGGGTGCTGAAATCAATTTTCGTGCTTTGAAGTTTTTTCCCCTCGCTCAGGCTGATTTTGGGAATCAGCACAATCTGCATATTGCTTCCTTTCACCAATTCCTTCGGATGGGTGTTTCTTCCGTAAACCCTTACTTTTTCAATTTGACTAAAACGGTCAAGAATAATGCGTTCCACATCCCAGTTGGCAACCACCCTGTTTTTATGGCGCAATTGTTCGCTAACCCGGCTGTAAAAAGAATCATCATTTTCTGTCGTTTCGTTTAATTTTAATGCAACCGGGCCGGTAATTTCAAGAATGCCTTTTTTTGCATCGAAACTTATTTTATTAATTTTCAGCCTGTTTTCGGAGGTAAAAAGCGATTGGTCAGCCTCACCGGATGAAGTTACAGCAACGGCCTGGGTAAACACATTTTTAATTCCCGGATTCAGCGTTTCTTTTCCATCGTAAACGGCTCTTATCCAAAATTTTCCCTGGGGACAGCGTGTGTTGTGAAACTGCACGGTCTCAGGTATTTTGAATTTAATTACTCCCGAATTTATCAGGCCATTTGTTCCATCTTCCAGCACCAATCCGTCAAGCGGTTGCCATTCATTGTTCAGCAAATACTGCCATTTAACTTTTGGCACATCTATAACCGTATGCTCATAAACAGCAGGAACCAGATTAAAACCAATACTTACAATATTTCCTGCCATTATTTGCTGAAGTCCTATGAACAGGTTTCCTTTATGGTTAATCTGCGGAAGGAGAAAATTCCTGTTTCTTACCGGGCCGGGAAAAACCTGAACATGCCCGAAAGGATAAATGTGTACCAATTTGATGTCGCTTGTTGTATCTTCCTGTTTGCGCAGCATAACTTCGCGGGAAGTATTGGTGTAATTCACCGAAAGGCGCTCGATGACCGGGGTAAAAGGCTGATTGGGCAGATCAATGTTTTTTTTCCTGAACCTGCTCATTTTCAAAGCTGCTTTGGCATATATTTCAGAAAAAATCTGATGACCAAAAGCAAAATCAGGGCTTTTTAGAACGATATACAAAGAAGTGGCTTTTTCATTCAAGCCGTTTATTGAAAGCTGCGCCTGGTTTGTAAATTTGAAATTTCCGAGGTTAACTGAAATCGCTTTTTCATTTGAAAGGAAATCGCCTTTGGTTTCAAAAAGTTCAATAACCTGCTGATTCTGAATTTCTCCCGCATTCACGCTGTTTTTATTTTGAGTAACCAGCGCCTTATAATCAGTATTTTTTGGCGGTTTTGGATAAGCCCTGAAATAACCGCTAAAACCGCCTCTTTCCTGAGGAAGGCCAAGCCAGGTTAAATTCAATTTAAGGTCGGTCAGGTTATTTTGCAGAATCAGCGGATTTTGAATACGCAGGAAAGAACCCACAACAGGCGTCGGGCCAAACGGGGTAAAAGGAATGGAAGTGTCGAGATTTCCGGTTGAATTTGACAGGGTTAAATTACTCACCTCCAAAACCGTAGCCTTGATGTTGATTTCTTCGACTACTAAGTTTTTTAAAATTTTGCAGGGATGGTACTGGGCATTGTTATTCAGAATCAACCGCACACACGGCCAGTCGGTTTTGTAATCTCCCTCATGGATTTCCCTGTCGAAAGGAACAAGTGAATCGTTTTGTTCATTTAGCTGAATATCAATACTTAGCGTGTGACTTTCCGGATTTATCCTCGTTTTTGAATATTCAATTTCTTTCCATCCCTTTTTATCCGTAACAGATATGACGAATGCATCGGAAAAAAATTTGGAAACCACTCTTTTTCTAAGCTTTTCCTTATCGGAAGCCGGATTGTTCAACTGTTCAATCTCCTGATACAAAATTGCATCGAACATTGATTTGGATTCGTTGTAGGAATCCGGAGTAATTTTAAAGATCAATTGGATGGTTTGTCTTCCCTTTTCGAGAATTAAAGAAGGCGAACTCACCAAAAAACCAATGTCGCTTAGCCTCACACCGGATTCTGACAGCAGGTGGTTCGGTTTTACTTCTCCCAGTGCTGCCGGAAAAT
>CAZXHP010000034.1:9356-11586 GCA_964639655.1 uncultured Mariniphaga sp. | reverse complement strand
CCGGATTCTGACAGCAGGTGGTTCGGTTTTACTTCTCCCAGTGCTGCCGGAAAATTCCCGGTTTGTTTCAATTCTGAACTTAAACCTTGTTTCAATGAAGTGGAAATATCATTTTCGTAAAGGATATCAATGGAAAAATCTTCGTCATCCATTTGATTTCCAAACGGATAATAATTACTTTTAAAAAGCGTTTTGATTTCTGCAATTTCTGCCTTATTAATCTGCGTGTTCGACGAAGCTTTAAAAACAAGTTGCTTTTCTTCTTCAAAATTAAAAAGGAACGAATCGTCCTGTTCAATTTCCAGCGTTTCAACTCCCGGCTGCAGATGAAGTGCAATTATAGCTGAATGGGAATTTTGTTTTTTCCTTTTCTGCTGAAGAATATCGAGGTAGTAATAATCGAGATGCTTTTTGGTAATTGTATTAATATCGAGCTGCAAATTCTTAAACAGTTTGAAGAATGCCAGAAGCAATCCAACATGTGGATGGTGGCTGGATTTGAGTAACTCTTTTTCGAAATGATTTGCTGCCTTTTCCCGGATAAAAACCAGGTTACCGAAAATATTGTCGTAGTTTTCCTTTAATAACTGAATTTCATTGCTGTCATCCTGCCGGGGAGTTTTCTGTGAAGCCGATTGCAAAATCTTTTCCATTTCGTTTAAAAGAATGCCTTCGTAGTTTGACCGCTTCAGCATTTCAGCCCAACTTGTTATAACCGAATTAATTTGACCGGTTGCATTTTTTATACGCTCTTCAACACCTGAATTATCAGGCCGGGATTCCAATTCATTAAAATCTGTTTTGAATTGACCGGTATCGGTTGAGGCAATGGCTGCCAGCACAAAAGCAGAATCGTTTAATAAAAAAGCTTTCCAGTTATCAATTACCTTATTATGAAAATTATAGAAATTCAGATTTTGGGAAAAATTAAGCGTAAACTGCACCAAATCCAGCAACGATCGTTCATCGATGGAAATATATTCGGGATTTAACGCTTTGTTCTTCCTTAATTTCCGACTTGTTCCTTTATTCATACAATTGCAAAATTTACAGACAGTTGACGCATCTAAAGATTTGTGCCTTCCTTAAAATAAAACGGAAATACCATATTATTTCTCGTGTTGGTAATAATCACCGTGTAATAAATGTGAATGAGAATCAATCCTTTATCAAATGTTTCATCCTCAATTTCAATGTTTTCGATTTTTATTCTTGGTTCGTTGTAAAGCAGGGAATCGTAAACAGCATCTTTTAACATCCTTTTGTGCGTAGGGTCGTTCGATTCAAAAACAAATTTTCTGATGGGGCACCCAAATCCGGGAAACATCACACGTTCGCCTGGGATGGTGCCCAAAATCAACCGAATGCTCTGCTGAATATCTTCCTCATCTTCAACCGTTTCCAACGTTCCCCTGTCGTAATTAAAAGCCGGTGGGAATGCCCAGCCGCGTCCTAAAAATGAATCGTATTCCTTTTTCATAAACTATCCTCCTATCATTACCGTGGGACAACCCAACACAATGCTGCCGCCGTGTGCGGTGGTGTCGCCCATCCGGGCCGCAGGTTTTCCGCCAATCATAACCGTTGCCGAACCTTTTACAATAGAATCGGGCGGGCCCGCACATACCAGGCTGTCGCCAACCACGGCAGCGGGCATTTTCCCAATCAAAACAGTGGGTACTCCGGGCCCGATAATGGGACCGCCTACATGCGGAATCGGCGGTACTCCCGGCGTTTGCATCGGGCAGGTGTGCATATCTGTTAATCTGGCTGCTAATCCCATTTTTGTTTTTTTAGTTTATCATTACCATGGCACCTTTTACCGTAGTTTGTCCCGAGGCCGAAAGTTCGGCAGAGGCATTTCCCTTTGCCGTAAAACTTGTTTGGGCGCTTAAATCAACACTTAAACCTTCTGCCTTAAAATCAGAGGTTGCCTTTAACGAAATATTTGAGGTGGCTTCGATGTTTACATTCTTTTTGGATTTAATATTGATATCGCCGGGACTGTCCAGCGTGATGCCTTTGTCATCCATCATCACCGAATTTTTATTGAGATCTTCCGCTTTTATCGTTTTGTTTTTATCGTCCAGCGTAAATGAGTTGCCGCCGGGAGTTTCAATTACTAGGATTTTATCTTCGTCGTCAAACCTGATTTTTATTCCCGATTTGGTATGGATGGATTTAAACTGGTTTTTTTCGTCAGGAGTTTCCTTTGGTTTGTTTTTACTGC
>CAZXHP010000034.1:0-9256 GCA_964639655.1 uncultured Mariniphaga sp. | reverse complement strand
ATGGATTTAAACTGGTTTTTTTCGTCAGGAGTTTCCTTTGGTTTGTTTTTACTGCTGTATAAAGCGCCTGTAATTACCGGAAACCGCGGATCATTATTAATAAAAGCAAGCATCACCTCATCGTTTATTTCCGGGAAGAAAAAGAAACCGGCATCAGACGATGCATACGGAAAAGCGATCCGCGCCCAGATTCCATCGTCCTGCCCGGTACCTGAAAAAGAGGGTAAAGTAACCAGCACCCGGTAATTTCCATCCTTATCTTCGTGAATCTTTTTCACTTTTGCAATCTGAACACCATTTGCAGCCGGAATTAAACCCGAGGCAAAATTATCTTCCACATCGGGCAACGAAGCATGCCATTCCGGAAACTTTCCAATGGTTAATGTGGTGATCCATTCGCCGGCTTCCACCAAATGGCTGACTTTTGAAACAAAGGCATTTCCGTTAAACCGTGCACTAAAACCTTTCAGTGAAATGAGGTCGCCGGCCAGAATTCCGGAAGTTCCGGGAATGGTTATTTTACCCTGAATTTTACTGAGGGCTGCCTTATCGGCAAGTGTTTGTCCCCATAATTTTAACTCATCCGAAGTAAGCGGTACAGAAGAATAATTGTTTGATTTTCCATTTACACCGGAACCTGATAATTTTTTAGCTGAAATATTTCCCTGCGAAGGCCCGTCAGAAAGTGAAACCGATTCCTTAATTTCTTTTTGTTCTTTGAAATCCCAGGCAGTTAGCTCAAAAGATTCCGGGATATTTTCGCTTTCGAGATTCAAATCAACATCAATTATATATTGGGATGCATTGATTTCAAATTGGGGTGAAGCACTGAAATCAAATTTTTTCACAATGAGTTTATTATTATTCGTCAATACCATCATATTGTTCGTTTCCGCCCGGATAACCACAAAATCCCAGTCGCTGCAATTGTATTGCATTAACGTAAATTGCCGGCTTGTAGATTCTATATCCGTTTGAAGACCATAATTCCCTGCAATACCTGATATCGCATCTGAATCTTTTTGTTCCGTAAAAAGTGCATTAAACCGTCCTTTCGTCATTTTTACAGCCTTGTCTTTGCAGGTTACCAAAAGCTGCGATTTACCATTTTTCACCGACAGCCCCTGCGAAACAACAATACCTTCAAATACAGTTTCTTTTTTGTCATTGTAACCCAATGCTATTTTAACGGTGTTTCCAGGAATAAAATCCTCACTTTCACTATTTTCAAAGGGTTCGTTTGAAAGCCCGACGGCGCCTCCGTCAACCAGCAGGATATTCGCCGAACTGATTCTGTTCACTTCCATTTGTACAGCGATTTCCAGAATTTCGACCACATCTTTTATTTTGGAGCCGTTGATAAAAATATCAAAGCTCACCACGCCGTCCTGCTGTTGTAATACTTTTGCCATGAACTTTAAATTACTGGTGGAAAAACGATTTTATCTCCGGGTTTTAAATCTCTGAAATGCATTAATTCGTTGTGCTGTGCAACTTTTATGTAATAGCTGCTGTCTCCGTAAATCCTGTAACACATCAGCGGCAGGTTGTCGCCGGCCAAAACCGTTCTCACATGCGTTAAATCAGCCGAATTTTTCTTTTCCTCCAGGGCTTTTTTCTTTGCGCTGACGGATGCAATGATGATCACGGTTGCCTCAGCTCTCAGCGGAGTGCCGTCCATGTCGAGCATGGTGTAATTTATATTCCACGATTTCAGTCTTCCCTGAAACAACGATTGCGTTCCCCAGTAAACTTTCAGGTAATTGGGTTCATGAATATCACCGTTGTAGGAATAGATTAAATCTTTAACTTTTTTAATTTGATCATCAACCTTTTCGTCAGTGACTACACCCGTTCCGTCAAAAAAAAGTGTGATTTCAAAAAGACCGGCAGCCCCGCCTTTGTACTTTACCGTTTGTGCACTGGAACCGTTTACCGTATCGGAAACAGCATACTGCTGTTCATCTCTTACTTTATAGTTTTCAGGGTTTACCAGAAGATTGTACTCTCCAAGCTGGCTCGAAAAATCGGGGTCTTTGTAAGCCACAATTTTCATTTTTGTCAGTTCGCCCATTTCCGTTTTTTATCTCGATGTTTTGGTTTCCAGTTTTTGCATAATCCGATCAATGCAATCTTTTTCAATCTCCTTTTTTAGTTGCTCCAAATGTTGGGGCATAATTTCTTCTTCAGATAAAAACGCTTCGGATGATGTGTTGTCACGGACTACAATTCCCCTGACAACAAGTTCTTTTACAACTAAAGTCATTTTTTAATCCTTTCTGAAAAGTCTGTACTTCAAGGTAAGCGATTCAATGGCTAATTGATTGCTTGTGCTGTTTAACGCCGATAATTCCCATGAGATGGGAAATGCCTGAACAATTGTCCACGAGGCCAAAGGATCACCCTCTGGTCCCAAAAGCGATAATTTCAAATCCTTTGGTTCAAATTTGAAATCTTCCAAAGCATTCCGGCACCATTTATCCAGATTGGAATTCGACATCAAACATCGCTTTAACACAAGGTTTTCATATTTAGCCGGAGTAGGAAGGTGATGCACAAAATTATTGTCACCACCTTCCTTCATCGGTACAGTATCTATGGTTACCTTCAACCCTGAAACCTCCTGAAAACTACTGTCCGTTTCATCCATGCCATCAAATCTGACGGAAAAGTAAAACGCCGTAGGAGGAGTATAATCAGGAATGAAGAAACTGTTTTCTCCCATAAAAATCAACCGTTAGCTATGGTTAACCCTTCGTGCATAATTTCAATGCTTTCAACGGCTACTTCGTTGGCATCCGACTTTAAATCGGTTGAACTGATTTTTGTGGGCCAGGCATTGTTCAGCGTCCAGGTCATTGTCGGGCTTCCGCTTTCATCCAAAAGTTTGATAACCACGTTTTGACGTTCGATGGTGTTCATTTTTATTTTGTTGTACCAGTCCCAAAAACTGTTGTCATTAACAAATACGCCTTTTTTCATGGTTACATTGCTGTTTTTAACAATTCCCGGCATATTTATTTCTGAAAAAACCGGGCTGTTACCGTGCCGGTAAGAAATGGGCTGCGCTTCGATGTCCAGCCCGCTGACTTCCTGAAAAGGAATATTTGTAGTGCTACCCCAATCTACCATAAAATAAAATTTTGGTAGGGGCCAGTTGTTGTCTTGTTTTTCTCCTGCCATGATGTTATAATTTTAATGTTTATAAAAGTTTGTTTTAGTTATGATTTTTGCATTTGCTGTTCAAATGTTACCACGATAAATTCTGCCGGTCTGACGATGGCCAGTTTAACCGTTATCAGCATTTTACCTTCCAGAATATCGAGGCTTGTCATAGTTGTGCCCAACCCCACCTGTACGTCGAAAGCATCATCTGGAGATGCTCCAGCTAGTGCGCCCTGCTTCCATTTTTCTGTCAGAAAATTAATGATCATACTTTTTACCGTAACCCATGTATTTGCGTCGTTCGGTTCGAATACATACGAGCGCAAAGCCATTTTTATGGATTGCTCCAGCATAATCATGGTGCGCCTTACATTAATGTACCTCCAGTCGAGACTGTTGCCGTCCAAAGTACGGCCGCCCCAAACCAGCGTTCCCACACCCGGGAAGGTCCTGATGGCGTTGATGGATTTTCCGGACACGGCATTTACATTTAAATCTTCCTGCTGATCGTGTGTAATATTTACAGCCGGTTTAATAACACTGTTCAGGCTGATATTTGCCGGTGATTTCCAAACGCCGCGGTTATTGTCAACCGTGGTGTAAACTCCTGCCATTGCAGCCGACACCGGAAGCAGGTTTATTACTGCCCTGATTTCGTCGAGAAGGTTAACGTAAGTTGGGCTTGTGGCCACTAAGCCAAGATGTAAATTTCGCTCATTGTTTTTTACTATTTTCTGAATGGCTTCCTTTTCTTCATCACTCATTTCATCGGTAATTTCCGGTGGAGCCTGCTCTTTAAATTTTGATACAAGCTCTATTGCAGGTTTTTCAGGTAAAATGTTCCCGATATCCACACTTTCATCGAGATTTTTAAACGTGATTTCATCTTTCTGGACAATGCTGGTATGCAGCCAGGGGTAATAGGCAGCGGCATAACTCAGGTATTCGGTTCCTATTTTTTCCCTGAAATGATTGACATTATCGCCATCGTCTCTGCTGTTAAAGCCATCGTGCAAATCCATAATTGCTATTCTATTCTGCATTTTGGCGCATTGTGTCAGTACCTGTTTGTAAACTTCGTAACAATCGTCGCCCAAAGCCACGGCGTCCGGAATCACAATCATGGTAGGCTCCTGTTCTTTCAGCAACGTTTTTAATCCTCCTTCAATGGGTTTGTCATCATCATCGGTGCTGGTGCCCAAAAGCTCGTCTTTGCTGATTTTCTGTTCACTTTTTCCTTTGTAGGTGCCAACCGAAACGATGTAACATGTGCCGCCACCGTTGGCATAAAAAAGTTTGATGCTGTTAAAAAGGAAAAGCTGGTTGTCTGCTTTGTACTCAATCGCTCTTTCCTCGTCGTTAACAGAAATTGAATTTTTGGGTTTTGTCCCTTCCGCAACCGGTTCCAACGTAAACTTTGGACTGAATGCACCTCCAAATAAAAGGAGATACTCGGCAAACGAAGTAATTCTGGTGGGTTTATTCACCAGCGACTTTCCATTTCTGGACGCCTTTTCGGTGTACCCGATAAAAGCCGGGATTGCTGTTGCAACCTCAACAACGGAGCCTGGAAAAGCATTGACCTCTTCGATATAGACTCCGGGTGTCATTAATTTTTGTGCCATAATTCCTGATTATTAAATGTTTATATAAAAATGTGAGAATAAAAAGTATCATTTGATATGGTTTCACTTAGGTACAGTTGATCAGCAGAAGCGCCCGGCAAATTTTTTAACACAATTTTGCCTTTACCGTTGCCTGCGCTATAATTATCAACCAGTTGAAAAATTTCCTCACTATGTTCAGCAAGCGGAATTTTGTTTTTCGACTCAAAAACAAGGGCATCTGATTCCGGATGTACGGATTGTTTTTCCGGTGAACTAAAAACCTGTTCTTTCCCTTTATTGATAATGCTCAGATTTTTAAATTTATTATACACCGGACTTACCAGAAAATATTTCCAGATTGTTTTTCTGTTACTGAAATTTATGGCATATTCAACTTTCCCTTTTTCTTCAAACTGATGAAATAGTTTACCGGGGAAAATTTCCAGAACAGCAAAAGGTTTTTTCCAAACGGCATTGCTGTAATGGTAAAATTTCTTCACATCATTTTCTTTTGAATGAAAAAGAATTAGCCCCTGCTCTAAATTGGAAATGTTAAAGCTACCGGCGTTTTGTATTGAGGGCGAAATATTTTGGGAATAAATTTCATTTCCGGCAGCATTTGTAAAACGGTAATCATCGCCGGAATTAAAACCGGGAATTACAATTTGATCATAAACGGGTTGCACCAGTTCGCTTGCACCGGCAAAATTTTCAGCATGTAATACAAAACCGCTGGTTCCTTCATTTTTGATACCGAATATATTATTAAAATACAACAACTTATCTGCAAGATTATAAGGCGGAAGTTCTGTATAATTGATGAAATAAGGATCTGTACAGTTTAGAAAAAGTTGAAAGGAGTCTGCTGCATCGATAGTACCGGGGAATTCGGCATCGGAAGAAAGGATATGAAATCCGCCGTGGAAAGGTTTAATAAGAATATTTAAATTATGAATTAACCTTTGTGAATCTTCTGCAAGTGAAACAGTCATCGATTTAAACAAGCCATCATAAAAATACTTATGCCTGAAGAATATTGTTGAAATATGAACAAAAGATTGTTTCATTTTTAAATATCAGGAGTGATTATCAGTTTCCTT
Organism: uncultured Mariniphaga sp.; assembly: GCA_964639655.1. GTDB lineage: Bacteria > Bacteroidota > Bacteroidia > Bacteroidales > Prolixibacteraceae > Mariniphaga. The sequence goes on along the minus strand of CAZXHP010000034.1, from coordinate 3,384 downwards.
AACCGCGGGAATAATTTTCCGGATGGGTGAATCCTCTAATACCAGCATGCTCACTTTGTATAAAACGGAGGGCATTAGCTTGCTTCCAATGGCTGACCACAGGTGGCTTAATTCAGCATAATCCAGTTTACACAACTCAAAAACCAATCTGTTTTTTGCAGCATCCGGATTTTCGGACTGGTCCATGGCCATTCGCTTATTGTTTTGAAAAAAGCGGATAAGCGACGAAAGGTAACTTAAGCCCTCAGAATATATTGCACTGTCGAAATTGGCACAAAAAAGCACCTGCATATTTAAATGTAATGCCGGACTTTTAACGGCAAACGAACCATTTGCCTGTCCTAGAGAACGATTCAGACTGTTTTTTAACGCAGCCTCTTCATCTAAACTTACAAGAAAAAAAACAATTTTCCCATCTACATTCTGTGCGGCAGAACCATCTGTTTTTAATATGTTAGACAGTACCACTTTATTTTCTGAAATCGAGAATTCATTTCTGAAATGTTCATTCAATGAATCCCGGATTAAGCCTAAAGCTACATCGATCATAACTACTGTATGTTTATTTAACTAAAGTCAGCAAAAAGAATTTATATTGAATTCAATTTAATGGTTTATCTTCCTGTATATCAATATTCTTATAGCAAATAACAACGTATTTAAAATAATATCCCTAACAATTTACAACAAAATGACAGAATAATAATATATCTTTTTGTATTTTTTTGTAATTTCATAAAAAAATTTGATTTTGTCTTGCACATTGGAAGTTACTTCTTTTACTCATTTAACGATTCAACGTCATGGAAAACAGCATCTTTCTGTCGGCAAGCACGTTTTTAGCTTTTTTCAACGAGGGGCCGGTTTCCGGCATCATCCTGTTATATTTTCTTTTACCGGGGATTTTAATTTTTTCAGCAACAGTTTTTTTTATCAACAGGTATTTTAACAACAAAATTCAACTCAGCCAGGAAAACCTAAACCGGAAAATCATCCTTCTGGAGGAGGAAAATGAAAGTCTGATAAAAGAACAAAATGCCCATTTAGCGGAATTAACCGTTCAAAAGCAACATTTAGCTGCGATGGAAAATAAAATGGACCAGTTGATTACAGAGAAGGCAGAAATGGAACTGGAAATTAAATCACTAAAAGATCAGTTAAAAAATTCATATAAAAACGATGACATTATAATCGAATATTATATGAAAAACACCAAAAACTGATTGTCTGATCCCTATTGGATTTTAAGACTACAGGATGCTTTTTCCCTCTTTAATTCTTTCCATTCGCAATCCGGCCTGAATATCTTTTAGCCTGATGATATTGTCTTTCCTGCCAAGGCACTTTAAAATACTGTAATGCAATATATTGACGATCGACGCAGCGCTTAGCTCATGTTGATCGGCCAGTTTTTCCAAATCAACATCCCTGTCGTATTCAAACTGATTGGTTTTTGATTTTTCCCACAGAATAAATCGTTGGTGTGCATCAGGCAGTTCAAAATCGAGAACAAGCTGGAAACGCCTGAAAAAAGCTTCATCGATATTTTTTTTGAAATTGGAGCTCAATATCACCAGGCCGTCAAAATCTTCCATTCGCTGCAGTAAAAACGACACTTCCTGGTTGGCGTAACGGTCGTGCGAATCGGAGGTATTGCTTCTTTTTCCAAATAGCGCATCGGCTTCATCAAAAAACAGAATCCAGTTTTTCGATTCCGCCTTATCGAACACCCGCGAGAGGTTTTTTTCGGTTTCGCCAATATATTTTGAAACAACTAACGACAAGTCCACACGATAAACATCCATTCCGCAATATTTTCCCAGCAAACTGGCAGTTAATGTTTTTCCGGTTCCGGGCGGCCCGGTGAACAATACCTTAAACCCGGGTTTTATTTTTTTTCCAAACTGAAATTTTTGCTTTAAATTTCTGCCGTGGCGCACATAATCTTTAATTTCTTCCAGGCCCTGCAATAAATGTTCAGACACAACCAAATCGTCCCATTCCTGACTGGTTTCAATTCTTTTTGCCGGAAAATTTTGATTAAAATCGGGTTTATATTTCTCACCGGTGGTTAACAGCGAAAGGTATTCGGGAGATATGGACAAAAGTCCGCTTAGAAATGGTTCGTTTGATACAGAACTTTCCAGCGAAAGAACTCCTTCGTGGTAAAAAAAATGTTCTTTACCAAATAATCGCAGCAATTCAAACCTTTTTTCAAGATTGGAGCCTGCAAGCAAAAAAACGGCTGTTTCGCCGGTGGGAAGGTATCCTTTTGTGTTGTTGAACCTGATTCCGCCAAATTCAGTAAACGGAATATCATATAAGGTATTTTTGGTATGCAACAAATCCAGAAGTGAAGGTTTAGCGTGTGGTATTAATGCCAGAATTAAAACCAGTCTTTCTTCCAGGTTCATTGAATGTTTTTTTATCAGATCGGCATAGGGAGAATCCTGGTCTTCAACGTTCGGCAACCGGATTTTATAAATTTCATCATCAGGCAACGACTGTTCAAAAGTTATTTTCCCCCTTACGAGAATAAGTTGCTGAAACCAGTCGAGTTCCTGTTCCATCGTTTTGGCGTTGGCCGAATGAATCCTCATCTGAATAGATTTAAGTGTTACAACCTGCTATATAAACATTTTGAACAAAGAATGTTCAAAACCACGCCTGCAATTCTCTGTTCAAAATCAGATAATTTCTGCCAGGCAAATTATAACCTGATTATTTGCGGCGGGCTCAACCAGCTTTCGTTGTTCAGGCGATCGAGCACCGAAATGCGTACTTCGTATTTTTTTCGCTTGTTGTTGATACGTTCAAATTTGTACCTGTCCACATCCTTATCCAGAATAAGGTGAATAAACTCCGGATTTTCCGGGTTCAGTTTTACACCTTCCTCGTTCAAATACAAAATAAACCGGTAGGGTTTATCCAGTTCAAACGCTGTTTCATCGACTTTCCAGCGAACTGTTCTTCCGCGCTGCCTGAACCGGGCTACCGGCTGCGGCGGCTGATGGTCGAGCCAGGGCATGGGTGGAACAAGTGCGCGGTACTGGTACAATTCCTGCATCAGGCTGTCCTGAAAACCCATTAAATCGCGGTTAAAATGTTTGCTGCTGTAAAAAGCCGAACCGTCAATTCCGGGGATTTCGCGCAGCATGCGTATTTGTTTGGGCAGTTCGCCGGGTTGTGTCCATTCCTTCACTTCCGAAGCCGGGTCGCTTTTGTAAACGCCATGGCCGATATACATTCCGCGGTCGTAAGTATGCAGTTTCCACCAGTGGGCCAGCTTTTCAAAATCGGCCAGCGGGTGGCCAACCTGCCAGTAAAGTTGCGGCAACGTGTAGTCAATCCAGCCGTTTTCCTGCCATTTGATGATGTTGGCAT
>CAZXHP010000033.1:5411-25762 GCA_964639655.1 uncultured Mariniphaga sp. | reverse complement strand
GAAATTGGCTACAACGAGTGGGGCGATTCGAAACACTTTCAAAAGAGAAAAATTTGATTTTATACCGATTCCCTTTCAGTAAATTACCTTCTTTTTTTTCTGTTTAATTTCTTCGCGATTTCTGCTGGTATGAAAATAGCGGGGATTATGACTTCTTTTTCCGGTGTGCTTTCCACCAGACAAAAAATCCGCTCACCAAAACCATAATCAGGCAAAGACCGGCAAGCGGAACATATAAAATATAAAATGGGCCGACGAGATGTTCAAAGATACGCCCGGTGTGAATTTCCAGCGAAACATTCCACAGCGACATGGGCGATTTTTTCAGGATTTCTTCGGGCATTGGGGGAAAAGGTTTTCCTGACAGCGAAATAGCTCCCCGATTGTAATCGAACCACCAGGCATTTTCCCCGGCTTCTACCAATCCTGCTGCCATATTGGCGCCAATCGGGTTGCTCATTCCTTGCGGAGCGACATAGGGTTCACCTGTAAATAAATCGGAAATTTGTTCAGAGCGTAAATCCCACAAAAACAGTCCGTTGAACGAACCAGTCAGGTATTTCAGTTCGCCTGCCGGTTTGAAAATATTCAGCCCCATCACGCTAACCGGCGGCTGCGGAATTACTGGTTGCAGCAGTTGCGTAAGGGAGGCGCCGGAGCTGTAAAATCCTTCGGAAGTAGAAAAAATATACCTGCTCAAATGTGCATCCCATTCTACCCGGCGCAATTTATCGAACCACGGATTTGGACTGTCGAGATGCGTTCCCGGAATAATGCCGACTTTATTACCGGCAATTGGAATCAGAAGTGGCGGCCGCAAATGAATGCCTGCCAGGGTATTGACGATAAGAAAAACAACAAAAATATACCCCGCTACATTGTGCCAGCGTAAGTTGGTTCGGAATGTGGAGGCGAGTTTTTTTACCGGTTTCTTCTTTTTTTTCCGCCGTTTTATCATTTTCGGGAAAAAGAAATGCAGTAGTCCGGTAATGGAAAGCAAAATGGTAACCACACCCAACAAATCCACAATCAGTTTTCCTGTAAGGCCGAAAAGTTCTCCGCTGTGTAATTCCCAGAGAGTGTTGAACAGTCCGGTTTTTCGTTCGTAACCAACGGGTTCGGGAAGCTGAACCGTCTCAAAAACGATGCCGTCAGCCGATTTGAGCAGATAGTGACGCGTAAGCACCAAAAGCGTGTCGCCTTTCAGGTTGACATCAGCAATTCGCTCCTGTTTCACCGGAAGTTCGGTTTTTACCCATTCTGTTCCCTTTACATTCCGGTTATAAAGTCCAAAATGCGTACCGGCAAAAAGGGAATTATTGAATTGAACCACGGAATAAATTTTTCTGCCGTCGATACCTCCGGGAAACCCCTGGTTGAAATCGGTAAACTGAGTCAGGTTTTCTGCCGTTTTCCAGGTACCGATATTGCCAAAAATCAGTAACGAATCGTTTTCCAGGGGCAATGATCCCCGAACTGCGGAAAGGTTCCAGTTCTGGTAACGGTAATTCGCAGGGAGTAAATTCCGCGAAATATCGATAGAAGAAAATGTTTGCCGGTGGTTCATTACAATTCCCGATGCCGCAAAGAGTGTGGCAAACACCGCAATAATAATTCCCGGCCATTTGTGGAGTTTTCTGAAAATTCTAAGCGTTTTGTTTTTCCGCATGGATGTTCAATAGAATCTGCAAAGATAAAATTTTCAGGGAATGGCGATTTGAAAAATTATTCCCTGAAAATGAGCAGAACTATTCACCTGAAAAACAATAGAGCGAATTAAACCCCCGGATAATGAGGTCGTTACCAACAACGACCGGCGATGCGTGAAAATTGTCATCCAGAGGATTGGAAGCCAGTATTTCAAATTTTTCTCCGGCTTTTATTACCATTACCACATTTTCGGCTGCAATATACAAACGGTCGTTTACCCCGGTGGGCGAGGAGTAGAGCGTACTGATGTCGCCAAGCCTTTCATTTTCATAATAGGGCTGACCGGTTTTGGCATCGATGCACGATAAAAAACCGTTGTTTACGCGCATAAAATAAAGTTTTTCGTTCATCAGAACCGGTTGCGGTGTATAAGGTGTGTTTTTGTTGTATGTCCACAAAATGGCATCGGTTCCGGCAATGTCGCCTTTTGCATTTTTAAGATCGATGGCCTGCATGGCACTGCCTCTGAAGCCGCTCATCACGTATAAAATTCCGTCACCATAAATGGGATTTGGAATGACGTTGCGGGTGAGACCGGTTGTGGTCCAGATTACATCGCCTGTGTGGTAGTCATAAGCTCTCACCTGGTTCGTAGCGCTGGTAATTACCTGGATTTGGCCGTTTACTTCCAGCACTAAAGGCGATGACCAGGATGTTCCTTCTTCCCGTTCCACCTGCCAGTCAATTTCTCCGGTATTTTTGTTCAGGGCATACAAATAGGAATCTCCTTCATGGTCCCATAAAATAAAAAGCTTGTCTTTGCAGAGGTATGGTGAACTTCCCTCGCCAAAGCTCATGTGTTTTTGCATTTGACCAAAATCGCGTTTCCAGAGTATATTTCCGTCAAAATCGAGACAATACACACCGCGTGAACCAAAATAGGCATAAATCCGTTCGCCGTCGGTGCAAGGTGAGTTGGATGCCCAGCTTCCCAGTTCATGTGTATTTTCCCGGGGCCATTCGCGGGTTACCATGGTTTCCCAAAGAATATTTCCGTTATTCCGGTCGATTAAAAGGACTTTGAATTCGTGAATCCGGTCGGTCTGGTTTGGTGCCATACGGCTGCTTTCCCCAGCGCCGTCAGGCGCCTCCTGCGCTTTTTCGCCGGTAGCTACAGCGGTTTGAATAATGATTTTGTCATCCCAAACAATTGGTGTGGCATGCCCTTTCCCCGGAATGTTGGTTTTCCATTTCAGGTTTTTCGATTCGCCAAACTTAACCGGAGGATCGCCTTTTATTGCTATTCCTGTATTTAAAGGCCCCCGCCACTGCGGCCAGTAGTTATTTACTTCAGTTTGGGCCGTTAAAACGTTGGTGGAAAGAAGTATAGAAAAAGAAAGAAAAACGGATAATAACAGATGTTTCATTTTTATTTTTTTGGTTTTTCACTGTTTTTTTTGACCCTGATTAAATGCAGAGGTTTAAATTGAGGCTCATTTTTCAGGAAATATTACTTTTGCCTGCCAAAGAATGTAACAGGTTGTTGGGTTTTGTTACCAATGTTAAAAACACGTTTAGATGAGTAAAAAAATCATTCATTTCGACAGTATCACAAAAAATTACAGGGTGGGAACGCAGATAGTCCGTGCCTTAAGATCGGTTTCGCTCGATATCTATGAAGGAGAATATGTGGCAATTATGGGAGCCTCGGGGTCGGGAAAATCAACATTGATGAACATTATTGGTTGCCTCGATACCCCAACCAGCGGAACTTATGTTTTGAATGAACGCGACGTCAGTCGTCTTTCCGACAACCAGCTTGCTGAAATTCGCAATGCGGAGATAGGATTTGTTTTCCAGGTTTTTAACCTGCTTCCGCGCAGTACCGCACTTGAAAATGTAATGCTTCCCATGGTTTATGCCGGCGTTCGGAAACACGATCGGAAAAACAGGGCAACCAATACGCTTACCGATGTGGGCCTGGCAGATCGTATGCACCACCGCCCCAACGAACTTTCGGGCGGACAACGACAGCGTGTGGCTATTGCCAGGGCTTTGGTGAATAATCCGTCAATTTTACTGGCCGATGAGCCTACTGGTAACCTCGATTCGGTAATTTCCGAAGAAATAATGAAACTTTTTGCTGAAATACACCGCAATGGAAATACACTTGTAATGGTGACTCACGAACCAGATATTGCGCGTCATGCTCACCGTATTGTAAAATTGAAGGATGGCGAAATTGAATCGGATGAATTAAACCCAAACCCCGTTTATTAGGTTAATATTTACATGGGAAAAGCATTTAAAATATATACCAAAACAGGAGACGATGGTTCCACCGGACTTGTAGGTGGCACACGCGTAAAAAAGTACGATGTAAGATTGGAAGCTTACGGAACGGTTGACGAACTGAATGCGGCAATTGGAGTGATTCTTTCACACGGCATTCCGGACAACCTGGGTGAAATGCTGATTGAGATTCAGAACAAACTTTTTAATATTGGCTCCCGCCTGGCTTCGGATGAAAAAGGAAATGCATTCACCGAAAAACTTTCAATAACCGAAAAACACATTTCATTTTTGGAAAATGCTATTGATGAAATGGAAAAGGGCTTACCCGAACTCACCCATTTTATTTTGCCTGGAGGTGATTGGGCGGCGGCGCAGTGCCATGTTGCCCGAACCGTTTGTCGCAGGGCAGAACGAAGAATTCTGGAGTTTGCCGATAGTGAAACAGTACAGCCTGAAATCATAAAATACATCAACCGGTTATCCGATTTTCTGTTTGTGTTGGCGCGTAAACTGTCCGCCATTAGTGGGATAGAGGAAAAACCCTGGGAACAATTTTAAAAATAAATTGTACAGAGGTTTTTCGTATTAATTTTTTATTATATTCGCGGCATTGAAAAAAACGAGTATAACCGCTTAAATCCATAGAAATGTATTGGACTCTGGAATTGGCTTCGAAATTGGAAGATGCGCCCTGGCCGGCAAGTAAGGACGAGTTGATTGACTATGCCATTCGGTCTGGCGCTCCGCTTGAAGTGATTGAAAATTTGCAGGAAATTGAAGACGAGGGTGAAATTTACGAAAGTATCGAAGATATCTGGCCCGATTATCCCAGCAAGGATGATTTTTTCTTTAACGAAGACGAGTATTAAGGTTCAACAGGATTAAAAAATAGAGAAGCAGGTTGGAAACCTGCTTTTTTGTTTTATACACTCGCCAGCAGTCCTCCGTCAACGTTCAGAATATGGCCATTCACATAATCACTTGCTTCTGAAGCAAGAAAAACGGCGGCTCCAATCAACTCTTTGGGTTGGCCCCATCGGTTAGCCGGAGTCCTGTTGCACAGCCACTTATCAAATTCAGGGTCGTCTTTCAGCGGTTTGGTAAGCTCCGTTTCAAAATAACCCGGCCCAATTCCGTTCACCTGGATGTTGTGCCTGCCCCATTCGGTAGCAAGCGCTTTTGTCAGCATTTTTATTCCGCCTTTCGAAACGGTGTAGGGTACAATAGTTGGCCGTCCAAGTTCGCTTTGCATCGAACAGATATTGATGATTTTTCCAGCTTTACGTTTCATCATAAATGGGCCAACAACCTGCGAAACGATCATAGCACCATTCACATTAGTATCCAGTACTTTTTTCCAGTCGTTCTCGCTGATTTCTTCAAACGGCCCCCGAATATTTATTCCGGCATTGTTGACCAGAATATCGATTGGCCCGGAGTTTTTTTCGTATTCCGAAATCGCTTTTTTAACCGCTGCTGATTCGGTTACATCAAAAACGAGTTTGTCAACTTCAAAACCTCGCTCCTGCAAAAAAGTCCAGGCTTCCGCGAGTTTTGATTCATTTCTGCCGTTCAAAATAATTTTTGCTCCTGCGCCCGCAAGTCCTTCGGCAATGGCAAGTCCAATTCCGCTGCCCGAACCCGTTAACAGTGCTGTTTTCCCTTTCAGGTTAAATAAAGAAAGTGTATCCATCATAAAAATTTTATTGCTTTCTGCCCAATTTTTCAAAGGTAACAAATCGAATTCTCCAAATTGATTTTCTTCTTTGAATTCAGCAATAAATTTGTGGTTAATTAAAAACGGCCTGCTGTTAAATTTATCGGGTGCAAAGAAATTTTTTCTAAAAAAAAACAAAATACGCTAAAATTTTGCAGAAAACAGGAACATGGTTTTAATTTGCACATAACGTAACAGAACAGAACAGTTGAACAAAAAGATTTCCAATGAAAAGATGGTTTACATTTCTGGTTTTAGTTGTGACTGGGTTTCAAATTGCAGCGCAACACATTAATTTTGAGTATCTTGATTATAATCTCCCAATGGAAGAACGGGTGGATATCCTTGTTTCGCAAATGACGTTGCAGGAAAAAATTGACCAGATGATTTTTAATGCACCGGCCATTTCGCGGTTGGGTGTTCCTGAGTACAACTGGTGGAACGAAAGTTTACACGGCGTGGCCCGGGCCGGTTATGCCACGGTTTTTCCCCAGTCGATTACCATTGCCGGCTCGTGGGACAAAGATTTGATGTTTCGGGTGGCCACCGCAGTTTCAGATGAAGCACGCGCCAAACACCACGATTTTGTGCGCCGCGGAAAACGTGGAATTTATCAGGGACTGACATTCTGGTCGCCCAATATCAACATTTTTCGTGATCCGCGGTGGGGCCGGGGCCACGAGACTTACGGAGAAGATCCTTACCTCACCGGACAAATGGGGCTTCAGTTTGTAAAAGGGTTGCAGGGAAACGATTCACGCTATTTGAAAACTGTAGCCACAGCCAAACATTATGCGGTGCATTCCGGCCCCGAACCTTTGCGACATGAATTCAACGCTGTGGTTAGCGAACTTGATTTACGTGAAACTTACCTGCCGGCATTTCGCACCCTGGTAAAAGACGGAGGGGTTTATTCCATTATGTGTGCTTACAATCAATACAAGGGATTGCCGTGTTGCGCAAACCCGTATTTCGATGATATTCTCCGCAAAGAATGGGGATTTAACGGTTATGTGGTTTCCGACTGCTGGGCGGTTTCCGACTTTTATACGTTCCAGGATTTTTCTGAAAATGCTGCCGAGGCTTCTGCTGCCGCGGTTAAAGGGGGCACCGACCTCAATTGCGGAAACTCTTTCCCGCACCTCGCCACCGCCGTCAAAAATGGGCTCATTGAAGAATCTGATATTGATGTGGCAGTCAGGCGACTGATGACAGCACGCTTTAAACTGGGCATGTTCGATCCTGACGAGGTGGTTCCGTATGCTCAAATTCCTTTTTCGGTAAATACTTCTGACGAGCATGCAAAATTGGCTCTGGAAGCCGCACAAAAAAGCATTGTTTTGTTGAAAAATGAATCGTTGCCGGGTCGGGAAGGCAACATTTTACCGCTTTCAAAAAATATTAAAACACTGGCAGTAATTGGTCCAAATGCAGACAACTGGGAAGCATTGATTGGAAATTACAACGGGATTCCCAAAAATCCGGTCACTGTGCTTGACGGATTAAAAAGTAAACTGGCAGATACCGAAATTTTATTTGAAGAAGGAAGTCACCTCGCAGACGGAGTTTCCAATCTGCACCCGATACCGGGCGAATTCTTACTTACAGAAAACGGCGAACCCGGTGTGGTTGGCGAATATTTCAGCAATGCAGAACTTGAAGGCGAACCGGTATTTACCCGGATCGATAAAAACATCGACTTTTACTGGGAGTCCGGCGCGCCGTCGCCTGTTCTACCCGATGACGATTTTAGCATTCGCTGGACAGGTTACCTGGCGCCCCCGGTTCCAGGAACCTACCAGATTGGTTCCTGGGGTATGCCTACGTTCAATATTTGGCTCGAAGGCGAAAAAATACTCCGTTTTAACAGCGAACACCATTCTGCTCACCATGAAAAAGCCGTGGAACTGGAAGCCGGAAAAAAATACAAGTTTGTGTATGAATACAAAAACGGACATGGCGATGGCGATGCCCGGCTTTTGTGGGCCATGCCCAATCCGGATATGCTGAAGGAAGCTGTAAAAACGGCCGAAAAAGCAGATGCTGTGGTTCTGGTTTTGGGACTTTCACAGCGTTTGGAAGGCGAGGAAATGCCCATTGAAGTGGACGGTTTTAAAGGCGGCGACCGCACCCATCTGATGTTGCCCAAAAACCAGCGCGATTTAATGGCAGCTATCGAAAAAACCGGTAAGCCGGTTGTTTTGGTCATGATGAATGGCAGTGCTCTGGCCGTGAATTGGGCCGATGAAAATCTGGATGCCATTCTTACTGCCGGATATCCCGGACAGGAAGGTGGACATGCAGTGGCCGATGTACTTTTTGGCGATTACAATCCTGCTGGACGGTTGCCGGTCACTTACTACAAATCTGTTGATCAGTTACCACCTTTTGAGGAATATGAAATGTCCAACCGTACCTACCGTTATTTTACCGGCGAACCACTTTATTCTTTTGGGTACGGACTAAGTTATACCACTTTTGAATACTTTAATCTCGAAATACCGGAGGAAGCAAAAACCGGAGAATCGGTGAAAGTGAAAGTTTCGGTAAAAAATACCGGAAACCGGGCCGGTGACGAAGTAGTGCAATTATATTTAAAAGATGAAGATGCATTTACACCAAGACCTTTGCATCAGTTGGAAGGCTTTGAGCGTATTCACCTGCAACCCGGGCAATCGGAAATAGTGGAATTTGAATTGCAGCCTCGTCAGTTCTCGATGATTGGAACTGAAGAAACCCGGATTATCGAACCCGGATGGTTTACCGTTTCTGTTGGCGGCGGACAACCCGGCGCAAAAGGTGCAGTTTCAGTTTCAGACAGAATTAAGCTGACCGGCGAAGTGGTGAAGGTGGAATAACCGGGTAAAGTAAATTTTTTTTCACCTCCGTTCCAGCCCGGTGGTTTGGCATACTGGCTTTTAATTGCGGTTCACAAAAATAATAATGCAGACAAACAGCAGGAAAATGAAAAAAATATTTGTCGGATGAATTTGTTGCATGGCCAATTCAACGGGAAACCGTTTTTCTGAAGCTGCTTTTTTTTTGATGTCGGCTTTCTGTTAAAAAGGCACATCGTTGTTTTTACGGTTGAAGGCTGAATTGGGAGAAATTCCGGCGCCCACCGATTCCTCTTCGTCTTCATTCATTTTCGAGCTGAACGTTTTTGCGCTGTCAAATCCGCCAAAATTGGTTTCCATGTCGCTAAACTTGGCCAGTTCTTTTTTGAAGGCCAGGTGCACATCGCCGGTAGCTCCGTTACGGTGTTTTGCGATAATAATTTCGGCAACGCCAATGAGTGAGTTCCCCGAGTCGTCTTCCGTAATTCCGTAATATTCCGGCCGGTGAATAAAGGTTACAATGTCGGCATCCTGCTCAATAGCGCCCGATTCGCGCAGGTCAGAAAGCTGCGGGCGTTTTCCTTCGCGCGATTCCACCGAACGGTTCAGCTGCGAAAGGGCCAGAATAGGAATGTTCAGCTCTTTGGCAATGGCTTTCAGCGACCGTGAAATGGTACTTACTTCCTGTTCGCGGCTTCCGCGGTTATCCGAGCCGGCAGTCATCAGCTGCAGGTAGTCCACAATTACCACCTGAATGTCGTGCTGCATTTTCAGCCGCCGGCATTTTGCCCTGAACTCGAAAATGGAAAGAGCCGGAGTATCGTCGATAAAAATAGGGGCTTTTTCCAGGGCAGAAATTTTCCGGTTCAGGTGTTCCCACTCGTAGTTTTCCAGCCGTCCGGTTTTCAGTTTGTCGTTGCCCAGTTCGGTTTCCGCAGCAATAAGCCGGTTCACCAGCTGAATGGAAGACATCTCCAGCGAAAATATGGCTGTTGCGCGGTTATGTTCAACCGCCATGTTTCGCGCCATACTCAGTACAAATGCTGTTTTTCCCATCGAAGGCCGGGCAGCAATAATAATAAGGTCGGTTTTTTGCCAGCCCGAAGTTATGCGGTCGAGTGCTGTAAAACCCGATGGAACTCCGCTCAGTCCGTCTTTTCGTTGCCGTGCTTTTTCAATTTGGATGATGGCTTCGTTCAACACGGGTTTAATGGGAACTGTTTCCTTTTTAATGTTGCGTTCGGCTACCTGAAACAATGACGATTCTGAAAAGTCGATTAAATCGTCCACATCCATAGTGTCGTCATACGATTTGCCCTGAATTTCAGACGAAACGCGAATCAGTTCACGCTGAATGTATTTCTGTGCTATGATGCGGGCATGAAATTCAAGGTGAGCAGCCGATGCTACCCTGCGGGTAAGTTGGGTAATGTAACCGGGTCCGCCAATCTCATCGAGCTGTTCGCGGTTTTTTAGTTCCTGGGTAACCATCAGCAAGTCAACCGGTTTTTCGTTACTTGAAAGTTCCTTGATGGCCTCGAAAATTTTTTGGTGTTCTTCCTTGTAAAAGCTGGAAGTATCGAGAATATCAGCTACTGTAACATACGCATCGCGCTCCAGCATCAGCGCTCCCAAAACCGCTTCCTCCACTTCAACGGCCTGGGGAGGTAATTTCCCGTATTGCGCATTGATTTCATCAATGGTCATTCCGGTTTGTCGCCTGCCCTGCTGATTTGTCTTTCTCTTTTTTTCAGTAGCCATTTTCCTTTAAGTTTTTCGAGATTAAAAAAAAATAAAAATGCGGCGACTAAATTACAAATAAAGGATGGGGCAAGTCAAATTTTCATTCGTTTAGTTGTTAACTAATTTTATCCACAAATGTTTATTGATATTTATTCAATTTATCTTCAATAACTTGCGTCAGGACTTCCTTCAGCGTAAGTCCCATTGCCCGAATTTGTTGCGGAATAAAGCTGGTTGCAGTCATTCCCGGCGTGGTGTTTACCTCCAAAAAATAGAATTCTTCATTTTTTAAAATGAAGTCAATTCTAACTATTCCTGAGCATTGGCACAAATCGTAAATTTCGGCACTGAGCTGCCGGCACTGTTCATATAAATTTTCGGGAAGGCGGGCAGGTGTAATTTCGTCGGTAACACCGGGTGTATATTTGGCCTCAAAGTCGAAAAATTCGTTTTTGGGAATCACTTCCGTTACCGGGAAAACCACTTTTTTTCCGCCCTGTTTTACCAAACCACAGGTAAACTCTGTTCCGCCGATAAACTCTTCTACCAGCACTTCATTGCTTTCTTCCCATGCGCGCTCAATGGCAGGCTGAAGCTCATTTTCATTTTTAACTTTGGTAATGCCAAAACTGGAACCGCCGGCATTGGGTTTCACAAAAAGTGGTAATCCCAGGTTTTTAATTATTTCAGCTCCTGTTATTTTTTGTCCCTTGTTAATTTTTACCGATCGGGCCATTTTAATTCCAAAACTTTTCAGATAGTTGTTGCAAAACCACTTGTTGAAGGTGAGCGATGAGGAATGCACATTGCTCGTGGAATAGGGGATATTCAGCAAATCGAAGTAGCCCTGCAGAATGCCGTCTTCGCCGGGTGTGCCGTGAATAGTGATGTAGGCAAAGTCGAAAACGGTTTTTTTACCGTTCAACACAAAGCTGAAATCGGATTTATCCACCGGGGCGATTTGCCGGTTGCCCTGCATAACAAACCACTCGTTGCCCTGCATCTGAACCAGCCAGGGGTTAAATTTTTCGGTGTCGATGGCGGTCAGCACGTTGGCGCCGCTTTTTACCGATACCACAAACTCCGATGAGTCGCCTCCGGCTATAACTGCAATAGTTGGTTTTTTAGTCATTTCTGTTCGCAATATAATTTTTCCATTTTTCAATAACAACTGCCATATCTTCAGGCAATTCCGAGTCGAACAACATTTTTTCTCCGGTTACCGGATGTTCAAACCCGAGTGTTTTGGCATGAAGCGCCTGACGGGGCAGCAATTTAAAACAATTTTGTACAAACTGTTTGTATTTGGTAAACGTTGTTCCGCGCAAAATCTTGTCGCCGCCATACGTTGAATCGTTAAACAACGGGTGGTTGATGTACTTCATGTGCACACGAATCTGGTGGGTCCTTCCCGTTTCCAGGCGGCATTCCACTAAGCTGACGTAGCCGATTTGTTGTAACACTTTGTAGTGCGTAACGGCATGTTTCCCATAATCACCTTCGGGAAAAACCATAAAAACCTGCCTGTTTTTCAGACTTCTTCCAATGTTTCCGGTAACAGTTCCTTCGTTTGTTTTCGGAATTCCCCACACCAGCGCCTGATAACGGCGTTCAGTGGTTTTTTCGTAAAACTGCAGCGCCAGTTTGTTTTTTGCCTGTTCGGTTTTGGCCACTACCATCAACCCCGAGGTGTCTTTGTCGATGCGGTGCACCAGTCCGGGACGGGGGTCTTCGCTGTTAAAAAGCGGCAAATCTTTAAAATACCAGGCCAGTGCGTTCACCAGGGTGCCCGAGTAGTTTCCGTGGCCTGGATGCACTACCAGTCCGGCAGGTTTGTTCAGTACCATCAACTGGTCGTCTTCGTAAACAATATTGAGCGGTATTTCTTCGGGAATGATTTTAAGCTCGCGACGCGGAAAATCCATCACAATCCGGATTTCGTCGTTGGGTTTTACTTTATAATTGGCTTTTACCGGATTTTCATTAACCAGAATATTTCCAGCCTCGGCAGCGGCCTGAATGCGGCTTCTCGAGGCATTATCGATACGGTTGGCCAGAAATTTATCCACCCGAACCGGCGATTGTCCCCGGTCGGCTTTTAAACGGTAATGTTCATACATTTCCCCTTCTTCCGGTTCCTCATTTTCAGGCAGATAGTCTTCCATGCGATTTTTTTGTTTTTTGCTTTTAAAAAAGAACGGGATAATCGGGTAAATCAGAACTGGAGCGCATCGTCAATTTTGAGCTGGTCGGCCGTAACCCAAAGATCCACAGAAGAACCAAGCAGAATACTACCCGTCACGCGTGGGTCGGGCCGTTGACGCCAGACACGGGCGCTTAGTGAATCTTCGGAAGAAAGTACTGATTCGTCGTAAATAACAACACCTGTGTTGAGCATAGCAGTTGTTAAGGTGGCCTGGGCTTCGTCCACGGTAAATCCTAACAGGTCGGGCAGGGGAGTGGTTTGATTGCCATGTTTTCTGCCTACAACCAAATCAACCGAGGTTCCTTTCGGGAGTTGTTTTCCGGGCCTGAAGTCTTTTTTATCTATTTGCATTTTCAACACGAGGTTATCGTATTCAGAAGGCCGGTAAGAAATATTTCCAACCTGAAGCCCCGAATTTTCGATCAATACCTGGGCCTGGCGGAAGGAGATATCGGTGAGCTGCGGCAGAGTGACCATTTCCGGTTGGGTTGAGTTGATGGTAAGGAAAATGGTGCGGTTTTGTTTTACGCCGTGTCCCGGTCTTGGAATCTGGTCAACCACAACGCCGGGCGTCGCATCTTCCAAAAAGAGGGAATCGACGATTTCAACTTTCAGATTTTGCTGTTGCGCTGTTTTTTGGGCTTCGGCCGGCAGCATTCCCGTAAATTCAGGTACCGGACTCGATTGTCCGTGCCGGGTGTATTTTTCGAGCCCTTTCATGATTAGAAAAAGAAAGATTGCCAGCAATGCAGCTGCAAGTATTAAATTGACAAGAAATGTCCGGCTGGTGAGAAACCTGGTAAAACTCATAGTTGTATTTTTCCTTACAAAAATTCCAAACAAAAATAACGGAAAAAACAAGAAATTTGGTGTTTGTATAAACACGAAAAGGTAAAGAATTGCTATCCTTTACCTTTTCACTTTTCAGAATATAAGGTATAAATTATTTTTTATGCCTCGGTTCGTCAGATACTGTGAGTTTTTTCCGCCCTTTGGCACGACGGGCTTTCAATACTTTTCTGCCGTTGGCAGTGGCCATTCTCTCCCTGAACCCGTGTTTGTTTTTCCGCTTTCTGTTCGATGGCTGAAATGTCCTTTTCATTTGTTTCTATTTTTTCTTTTAATAAATGTCTCGTTTTTTTCGGACTGCAAAAATAGTTGTTTTTTTAATTCTTCCAAACGCATCAAAGATTCTTTTTTTGTCGGTTACGAATTTTCTTCTTTTTTTACGGTAAACCGGAATCCTATTCCGTGCAGGTTTACAATTTTGATACTGGGATCGGGTTTAAAATATTTTCGGAGCCGCGAAATAAACACATCGAGGCTGCGTCCCAGAAAATAATCGTTCGAGCCCCACACTTTTTCCAGTATTTCGTTTCGGTTCAGTACTTTGTTTGTGTTTTCAGAAAAGTATTTAATCAGTTCCATCTCTTTAATCGTGAGTTTTCGCGCTTCACCATCGAGCGAAAGCGTTAATTCTTCGGGAAGAAAAACGAACCTGCCAATTTTTCTTACACGCGCCGACTCGGGTTCCCCTCCGGAAATGTTGTTGCTTCGTTTTAGAAAAATTTTGATTTTCAGCAACAGTTCTTCCATACTGAACGGTTTGGAGATGTAGTCGTCGCCTCCAATGGTCAGCCCGGTAATTTTATCTTCGGTCATCGAGCGGGCTGTAAGAAAGATGATGGGGACGTTTTCGTCGGTACTGCGAATGTGTTCGGCTACCTTAAACCCATCCACTTTAGGCAGCATCACATCGAGGATAATCAGATGATATTGTTTTTTTTCAAACAAATCAATAGCTTCCCGGCCGTTTTCGGCCACGTCAACCTGGTAGTTTTTTTGCTCCAGGTTGTCTTTAACGATAAACCGCAGGGCATCGTCGTCTTCAACCAATAAAAGTTTTACTGCTTCCTTCATTTTCGTTGTGGAATTATAAGTGTAAATATACTTCCTCCCCCGGAATTATTGTCCACTTTTATTTCCCATTTATGTGCTTTTACAATTTTTCTCACATAATCGAGGCCTAAACCAAATCCTTTTACGTTGTGTACATTTCCGGTTGGTACCCTGTAAAAACGTTTAAATATTTTTTTCCGGTATTTTTTTGAAATGCCAATTCCGTTGTCGGTAAACACAATGAGCAGATTTTTTTTGAATTTTTGAAGGGCGATTTTAATCTGCGGTTCTTTTTCGCAATACTTCACGCTGTTTTCAAGAATGTTTAAAACAAGGTTGGCAAAATGAAATTTATCGGCAATAAGAAAAAGTTTTTCAGGCAGTTGGTTGAACTCAAGGCTTGCTTTTTTCCCGGCATCGGAATGTTTGAAGGATTCGGTTATTTCCTGAAGAAATTCGTTCAGCTCAATTTTCTCACGGTTCAGGTGGACTTTGTTTTTTTCCAGGGAAGCCAGATTTAGCACTTTTTCCACATTTTTCGACATACGGTTGTTCTGGTCCTGAATTATGCGGGCATATTCAAAAAGCCGGTTGGGATTTTCCAGAATTTTTTCGTCGGAAATTACTTTCGCCGACAAGGCAATGGAGGAGATGGGCGTTTTCAGTTCGTGGGTTAAATTGTTGATAAAGTCTTTCTGTATTTGTGAAAGTTGTCGCTGACGGATAATCACCGAAAGCGTATAACCGAAAAACAGGATAACTACCAGCAACAACCCGGTAAACAGATACCACACCGAAAGCCTCGCATTAAAGTAGGGTGAGCGGTCGGGGAAATGTACAACGAAATAAAACTTTTCAGCATCCTGTCCTTCGGGAAATGAATAGGTTGATGGCATTTCCTCCCCCCGCGCGGTAATCATGGTTTTTTGTTCGAGGCGACCGGCTACAGGATTATTTATTGCGAATTCAAAATCGGCGTAAATCTGGTGTTTTTTCATTTCTTCTACCAGGTGAAATTTTAACAGTTCAAAATCGATCAGTGCATCCACAGTAACGATGTAGTAACTGTTTGTAACCAGTTCAACCGGTGCAATACTGTCGAAATTGGCCATATTACCATTGGCGGTTAAAAGTTGCCAGGCTACCTCTTTTAGCGCTACAGTAGTACTTTCCCTGAACTGTTTTTCTGAAGAATTGTAGGAATTCCGAAGAAAAAAGAATTGCAGTGCCAAAACTCCTGCCACAGTGACGGTTGCGAGGAGGATAATATATTTTAAAGTTTTACTTTTCATTGACCGTTAAGTTTTGACAGGTACCTTACATCACTCCGTTTTTTTTGAATCAATTAACACTTCGTTAACAAAATATTAAGCATGATTAACACGCTTACGTTAAATGCATGTGTACATTTGTCTCAACAAAATAAGCGATAAATTCCAAAATATTAAAACAATACAATTATGAAACAGATTTTACGCCTGATTTTTGTATCGGGTCTTGTTATTCTGGCTTTTTCAGCGATGGCACAAAAACCCCAGATTGTATTTGAAAACCTGGAACACGATTTTGGGGCTTTTAAAGAATCGGATGGTGTACAAACCACCTCTTTTAAATTTACCAATAAAGGTGAAGTACCTTTGGTGTTAAGCAATGTGAGGGCTTCGTGCGGATGCACAACACCCAAATGGACGCGCGAACCGATTGCGCCAAACGGCACCGGGGAAGTTCAGGTAAGTTACGATCCGCGCAACAGGCCCGGGGCATTCAATAAAACAGTAATGGTAAGCTCGAATGCCGAAAACGGAACAACCGTTCTGCGCATTACCGGCAGGGTTGACGAACGCGAACGAACACTGGCCGAATTGTATCCGCGGCAGATTGGAAGCCTAAGGGTGAAATCCAACCATATTTCATTTGCCCGGGTAAAGGAAAACGAAGTGAAAACCCAGGAACTGGAACTGGTAAACGACACCGACAAACCAGTTGAAGTTGGTTTCCGTACCGTTCCCGGGCACATTACTGCAAAAGCGGAACCCCAGAAAATTCCTGCCAACGGAAAAGGGAAACTTATTGTAACTTACAACGCAAGAGAAGCCAATACCTTTGGTTTTGCATCGCACCGCATTTACCTTTCACTTGACGGCAGCAACGATTACAGGGCATCTGTTGGCGTGAGTGCAACCATTGAAGAAGATTTTTCAGCGCTTTCTGCCGAAGAGCTTGCAAAGGCACCGGTAGCCAAATTCTCCGAATCGTCCTATGATTTTGGCGAAATGAAACAAGGAGAGAAAAAAGATCATACATTTAATTTAACAAACGAAGGAAAATCGGAACTGATTATTCGTAACGTGCGGTCATCCTGTGGCTGCACCGCAGTAGCTCCGAGTAAAAAAGTAATTGCACCGGGAGAATCGGTACCTATAAAAGTCACCTTCGATTCACGCGGAAAACGCGGCCGGCAAAGTAAATCGGTCACTGTTATTACAAACGATCCGAAAGCGCCGACCAGTATGTTGCGTATTTCCTGTAATATTACAACTTAGCCGGGAAGTTTATAGAGTGTCAATAATAATAAGAAGTGTCGCAGGTTTAGGCTTGCGGCATTTTTTTTTGTCCCGAACAGAATAAATGTGGTATTTTTGCTCCAACTCGTTTAAAGGAAAAAGATGTCGGAACAGAATAAACATATTGAAAACAATTTGGGTTTTAAAGGTTTAAAAGTGAATGACGGGGTCGAGCACCCCGGTTCGTTCAGCGACCACTCGGTGAAACGCTTTTTGCAGAAACGGAGAAAACTTTTACCGGTTGAGGAATACGTGGATGGCATTTTAAAAGGAAATATCACGCTGCTGAGCAAAGCAGTCACGTTGGTCGAAAGTTCAAAACCCGAACACCAGAAAGTTGCACAGGAGATTATTGCAAGGTGCCTGCCTTATGCAGGTAAATCGATTCGGATTGGGATTACCGGCGTGCCGGGTGTGGGGAAAAGTACTTTTATAGAAGCCCTCGGCAAATACATCACCGGTGGCGGAGGAAAACTGGCAGTGCTTGCCATCGACCCGAGCAGCGAACGCACCAAAGGAAGTATTTTAGGCGACAAAACCCGTATGGAAGAACTTGCAGGCGACAAAAATGCCTACATCCGCCCAAGTCCGTCGGCGGGTTCGCTGGGTGGTGTGGCACGTAAAACCCGCGAAACCATTGTGCTGTGCGAAGCTGCCGGTTTCGACCATATTTTTATTGAAACGGTTGGCGTAGGTCAAAGCGAAACCGCGGTTCATTCCATGTCCGATTTTTTCCTCTTGCTGATGCTGGCCGGCGCCGGCGATGAACTGCAGGGGATAAAACGCGGCATTATGGAAATGGCCGATCTGATTGCCATCAACAAAGCCGACGGGAACAACCTGGAAAAAGCACAAATGGCGCAGCGGCAATATAAAAATGCGCTGCACCTTTTTCCAAAAAAGGAATCGGATTGGGAACCCCGGGTGTTAACCTGTTCGGCGCTTCGGAAAACAGGGGTTGCTGAAATTTGGGAAAAAATTGAAGCCTATAAAAAACTTACGGTTGAAAACGGTTATTTTTATCGGCGGCGGAATGCGCAATCCACTTTCTGGATGCACGAAACCATTCAGGAACAGATGAAACGGGCGTTTTATCAACATCCCGAGATGAAAATCAAAATCAGGGAGTTGGAACAGCAGGTACTTAATAATGAAATCAGTTCGTTTGTAGCTGCCGCGAAATTGCTGGAGTATTACAAAATGTTTGACTAAATTTGGGCAATCATAGTAAATCATTTACCAAAATTTAAAATCAACGTTGAAAATTTGTTGCAGGATGCGAATAAAAGTATGGATTAACAGAGGAAAAATATTAAAAAACTTTTCGGGTTGGAACCTGTTGTAATAGGATAAAATCAACACAAAAAATTAAAATATGGATTACGATGTATTAGTTATAGGGAGCGGCCCGGGCGGGTATGTTGCCGCCATCAGGGCATCTCAACTGGGAATGAAAGCAGCCGTGGTTGAAAAAGAAAATGTGGGTGGAATTTGCCTGAACTGGGGCTGTATTCCAACAAAATCGCTGTTGAAAAGTGTGCAGGCATACGAATATGCCAAACACGCAGCCGATTATGGTGTAACTATCGGTGGCGAAGTGAAAGCTGATTTTCCTGCCATGGTAAAACGCAGTCGCGACGTTGCCGGAGGAATGAGCAAAGGCGTTCAGTTTTTGTTCAAAAAAAACAAGATTGAAACCATTTCCGGTTTTGGAAAACTTGCCGGAAAAAATACGGTAGAGGTAACCGACGATTCAGGAAAGAAAAAAACATACAAAGCAAAACATATTATTATCGCCACGGGCGCACGTTCGCGCGAATTGCCCAACCTTAAAATCGACGGCGAAAAAATTATCGGCTACCGCAAAGCCATGAGCCTCGACAAACAACCAAAAAGCATGGTGGTTGTGGGCTCGGGAGCCATCGGCAGTGAGTTTGCTTACTTTTACCAGTCCATTGGAACCGATGTAACACTGGTTGAATTTATGCCAACCCTGGTTCCCAACGAAGATGAAGAGGTGGCCAAACAACTGGAACGTTCTTTCAAAAAAATGAAAATGAAGGTGATGACCAGTTCAACAGTGGAAAAGGTGGATACGTCCGGTAAAAAATGTAAGGTGACTATCAAAACCAAAAAAGGCGAAGAAACTGTGGAAGCCGATATTGTGTTGTCGGCAGTGGGAATTACGCCCAACACCGAAAATATCGGGTTGGAAGAACTGGGTGTAAAAACCGAAAAAGGCCGCGTGAAAGTGGATGAGTTTTACCGCACCAATGTGGAAGGTGTGTATGCCATTGGCGACATCCTGGAAGGCCCTGCACTGGCTCACGTAGCTTCTGCCGAAGGAATTGTATGTGTGGAAAAAATTGCCGGCAAAAACCCCGATCCCATCGATTACAACAACATTCCCGGTTGTACCTATACCAGCCCCGAAGTTTCGTCGGTTGGGCTTACCGAAGCCAAAGCCAAAGAAGCGGGGTATGAAATTAAAGTGGGTAAATTCCCATACTCGGCCAGTGGAAAAGCAAGTGCGGCGGGCCAGAAAGAAGGTTTTGTAAAACTGATTTTCGATGCGAAATACGGTGAGTTACTGGGCGCTCACATGATTGGCGGCAATGTAACCGAGATGATTGCCGAAATGGTGGTGGCCAAAAAACTGGAAATTACCGGGCACGAACTGATTAAAAGCATTCATCCGCACCCGACCATGAGCGAAGCAGTGATGGAAGCTGCCGCCGCTGCCTACGACGAGGTGATTCACATATAAGATTTCAGGCATTGTTAAATGATTAAATTTTAACCCGGGAGTGCAACTTCCGGGTTTTAATTTTATGTCAATTGAAAATATGGCCAGCTCGTTCTAATTTTTTATAATGGATTGAAAACCAATCTGAATATTTTGTTGAACCGTTTTTAATTTTAATTTTGCTTGCCAGTTTCAACTGTAGAACCGATAAAATACCTGTTATGAACGAAATAACAGTTATAAAAAAAAATTAAAACCGAATTCTAAATGTTATTCAAATGAAGAAATTAACTTTTTTTGCAGCATTTTTTATGCTTGCACAGCTGGCATTTGCCGGAGGTTTGTTAACCAATACCAACCAGAGTGCACAATTTATTCGCATGATGTCGCGGAATGCATCCACCGGAATCGATGCGGTTTATTTTAATCCGGCCGGTTTAATAAAAATGGAAGACGGCTGGCATTTTGCGGTTTACAACCAGACTATTTTTCAGACCAAACCTGTTGACAGCGAGTTTCTGTTGCTCAACGACGGGTACTACGAAGGAACGGTAAACGTACCGGTATTCCCGACTGCTTTCGCGGTGTATAAAATGGACAACTGGGCTTTCTCGCTGGGTTTTGGCCCCAATGCAGGCGGAGGTTCGGCTACTTACGACCGGGGATTGCCTTCTTTCGAAATTCCGATTAGTAA
>CAZXHP010000033.1:0-5311 GCA_964639655.1 uncultured Mariniphaga sp. | reverse complement strand
GAGGTTCGGCTACTTACGACCGGGGATTGCCTTCTTTCGAAATTCCGATTAGTAAGATAGTACCGGGTTTGGCAGGTTTAAAACAGATCGATCCTGCATTAAACGTTACCGGCTACGATGCTGCTCTTTCATTCGACGGAAGTTCTGTTTTCTGGGGAATACAGCTTGGCGCAACATATCGCATAAACGATATATTTTCGGTTTATGGCGGAGTACGCTATCTTCCTTCAAAAAATACCTATTATGGAACCATTCAGAATATTCAGCTGAAAGTGGACGATGAATATTATCCGGCACCAGCTTGGCTGCTTGGTGCGTCGGAACAATTGAATGGTTATGGAGATATGGCCGCTCAGGGTGCAACTTCTGTTCAGCCAATAATTGACGGCGGCGGCGGAGGATATACATTGCCCGAACTTGAGTCAGCGGGAATGATTAATTCAGAACAACGTGCACAAATTGAAGCAGGTTTAACAGCATTGGGTACTGAAAATCCCAGTCAGTTTTCTGTAAATGAAATTCAGAAAAAATTTGAAGACGCACGAGATTTACTTTATGAAAATTCAACAAATTTAGAAGCCACTTCCGGTCAGCTGGGCGACAAGGAAGTGGATACTGAACAAACAGGAGCCGGTTTTACTCCAATGATTGGTGTAAATTTTTCTCCTGTTGAAAATTTGAATATTGCGGTGAAATATGAAATGAAAACCATTTTGGAGCTGACCAACAAAACCAAAGTGGATGATTTGGGCTTGTTCCCCGACGGCGCAAAATCGCGTAACGACCTGCCTGCCATTTTGGGTGTTGGTGTGGGCTACGATGCCGGCCTGGTGGAAGCACAACTTTCGTATAACATGTATTTCAACAAAGGTGTTAACTGGGGATACAACACAAGAGATATGGCGATTTGGCAGAAAGTTGACCAAAGCGAAATTCGCACCCGCGAAATCGACCGTAACGGAATGGAAATCGGCCTTGGACTCCAGTTTAATGTAGCCGATAACTTTGCATTCAGTGTGGGCGGTTTGTACGGCGATATGGGCATTGCCGAAAGTTACCAGAGCGATTTCAGTTACAGCAACCCGTCGGTTACAGCCGGCGCCGGAATCCAGTGGAAAATTACCAAAGCACTTGCACTCGATGCCGGTTTCTCCAATACATTTTATCAGGATCAGACTGTAAGTTTTAATGATCCTGACCTTGGTGCTTCCTACAGCGAAACGTTGTCGAAAACTACCATGAATTTTGCGGTGGGACTTTCATACAGCATTTTTTAGAAAATGACCAACATCGTTTTTTGGCTGAATAAAGTCTGAGGGGAGCCGCCAGCTGCCTGGTTGTCGCCGGTGGTAAATCCTGTAAAGGCTGTTCCGTGAGATAAATAAAGACAGGATAAGTAAAGTTTATCCTGTCTTTATTTGTTCCGATTTCGCCTTCTTAAATCCTGACGATTGTCAGACCCTGTTATTTAACATCTTTTCTTTTTAAGCAAGGTATTGAAAAACAATGACTTGCGTTTTGGGTTATTCTCTCAGCCAACCTTATTTTATAGGTGTAAGTTGCCTAAATTTGCTTAAACATTTTAAATAACTAATAAGATGAAAGCAAGCATAAATGAGTTTATTGCAGGTTTGGAGCAAAGGACTCCCGGAGAAAATGAGTTTCATCAGGCAGTAGAGGAAGTAGTCGGTTCTGTCTGGAGTTTTTACGAAAAAAACCCGCGTTACCAAAAAGCAAGCATTCTGGAACGAATGGTTGAACCTGAAAGGGTTATCATGTTCAGGGTTCCCTGGGTCGATGACAAAGGCGAAGTACAGGTGAACCGGGGTTACCGGGTGGAATTCAATTCTGCCTTGGGACCTTACAAGGGCGGTATTCGTTTTCACGCGAGCGTTACACTGAGTATCCTCAAATTTTTAGGTTTTGAACAAACTTTTAAAAACAGTCTTACCACACTGCCAATGGGCGGCGGAAAAGGTGGCTCCGATTTCAGTCCCAAAGGAAAAACCGACGGCGAGATTATGCGCTTCTGCCAGTCGTTTATGGCTGAACTTTACCGGCACATTGGTCCGAACACCGATGTTCCGGCCGGCGATATTGGCGTTGGCGGACGCGAAATCGGATATTTGTTCGGGCAGTATAAACGCCTTAAAAATGAATTTACCGGGGTGTTTACAGGCAAGGGACTGGCATGGGGAGGAAGTCTTATCCGTCCCGAGGCGACCGGTTTCGGTGCAGTATATTTTACGCAGCATATGTTGAAGCGGCTGGGGCTGGAGGTCGAAGGACTGACTTTCGGTGTTTCGGGTTTCGGAAACGTGGCCTGGGGAGCCATTACCAAAATTAACGAGCTGGGCGGTAAAGTCGTAACCGTTTCCGGACCGGATGGTTATGTGTACGATCCTGACGGAATAAAAGGTGAAAAAGTAGATTACCTTATTGAATTAAGGGCTACCAATAACGATGTGGTGGAACCTTATGCGCATGAGTTCGGCGTAAAATTTGTTCCCGGAAAACGACCCTGGGAAGTGCCGGTTAACGTAGCCATGCCCTGTGCTACCGAAAACGAAGTGGATATTGAAGATGCCAGAGAACTGGTGAAAAACGGGAGTTACCTGCTTGCCGAGGCTTCAAATATGGGATGCACTGCCGAAGCCGTAGATTATCTGACACAAACAATTGGCTATGCCCCTGGCAAAGCCGTGAATGCAGGCGGTGTTGCTGTCTCCGGTCTCGAAATGTCGCAAAACAGCATGCGCATTAGCTGGCCGCGCGAAGAAGTGGATGCCCGGTTGAAAGTTATCATGGAAAACATTCACGAAACCTGCGTAAATTACGGAAAACTACCCGGCGCCGGAAATAAAGTCGATTATGTAAAAGGAGCCAATGTAGGTGGTTTCGTAAAAGTGGCAGATGCTATGCTGGCACAGGGTATTGTTTAGATTGAGTTTCCCATTGTGCTGTATTGAAAGTGTTTTATTCTGAAAATTTAATCTATTGATAAAATTGAAAATTGTTTTAGGATAAAACACTTTTTTACATTTGTCGAAATTTGAATTTTTAACATGCTGATTGATACGCACGCACATATTTATTCTGAAGACTTTTTGCACGATGTGGATGACGTCTTGCAAAGAGCATATGATAACGATGTAAAAAAAATAATCCTTCCGAACATCGATTCCGGATCGGTAAAACGATTGCTGGACCTGACAGATGCTTATCCCCATTTATGTTTTCCTTTAATGGGACTGCATCCTACCTCGGTTGCAGCCGATTACCGCGAAGAACTGGAAGCGGTGGAGTACTGGCTCGAAAAACGGAAGTTTTACGGAATTGGCGAAATCGGAATCGATTTATACTGGGAGCGTACTTTTCTGAAGGAACAACAAGAGGCGTTCAGGTATCAGGTTAAACTGGCAAAATCACATCAGTTACCTGTAATTATTCATGTGCGTGATTCTTTCGACGAAGTTTTTTCAATTGTAAGAGAAGAACAGGATGGAAACCTGAAGGGAATTTTTCATTGTTTTACAGGAACAGATGAAGAAGCAAAAAAAGTTATTGATCAGGGCTTTTTACTGGGAATTGGAGGTGTTGTAACATTCAAGAACAGTGAACTGGAAACGGTTATTCAAAACTTTTCCCTTCAGAATATTGTAATCGAAACCGATGCACCCTATCTAACTCCTGTTCCCAAACGCGGAAAACGCAATGAAAGCGCATATCTGGTTTATGTAGCGCAGGCTTTGGCAAAAATTTTCGACGTATCTGTAAATGAGGTTGCGGAGAAAACGTCGGAAAATGCAAGAAGTTTATTCGGGATATAAAAAGCAGCAAAGTGCCTAATCCGTTTTCTAATGAATAAAACGAATAATGACAAACCTTCCCTATTAATATTATACACAGGCGGTACAATTGGCATGGTGCAAAGGCCTCAGACCGGAACCCTGGCACCTGTAAAATTTGATCAGATAAAAGATGAAGTGCCCGAGCTGAATAAATTTAACTACAATGTTAAAACAATTACCTTTTCCCCTGCACTCGATTCATCAAATGTGACGCCTGCGGTTTGGATTAAAATTGCCCGGACCATTGAAAAAAATTACAATCAGTTCGATGGATTTGTGGTTTTACACGGAACGGATACTATGGCCTACACCGCGTCGGCATTAAGCTATATGTTCGAAAACCTCGATAAGCCAATAATTCTTACCGGCTCGCAGTTACCGATTGGAACTTTAAGAACAGACGGAAAAGAAAACCTGATTACATCGGTCGAAATAGCTGCAGCCAAAGAAAAAGGTTCGGCAGTGGTTCCAGAAGTGTGTGTTTATTTCGACTTTAAACTTTTCCGTGGAAACCGGACCGTTAAGCGGGATGCCGATCAGTTCAGCGCATTTCAATCCGTCAATTATCCTGAGCTGGCTGTTGCGGGAGTCGATATTCGTTTCAGAAAAGAGTTTATTTACTACCAGGAAAACAACGGAATATTTAAAGTGAATACCCAATTTGATGACAATGTGGTTATCCTGAAAATGTTTCCGGGAATCAACCGCAAAGTATTCCAGTCGATTATGTGTATTCCCGGTCTGAAAGGAGTTGTTTTGGAGACATTTGGTTCAGGAAACGTTCCCACCACCCGCTGGCTCATTAACTGTATAAAAGAGGCCATAAAAAATGACGTGGTGGTTTTAAACGTGACGCAGTGCCAGGGAGGCCGGGTTTCGATGGGACAATATGAAACAAGTCTCGAATTACTCGGGGCAGGAGTGGTTTCAGGAAAAGATATGACTACCGAAGCAGCCGTCACCAAATTGATGTTTTTGTTGGGGCAGGGGCTTCCGCCTGCTCAGGTGAAACTCTACCTGAATAAAAATCTGCGTGGTGAAATAAGCGATTAGCGCAATTCTTTCGTAATTTTTTATTATTTTGCGACCCGTTAATTCTGGCATGCCAGATAAACCTGGAGAGGTGCAGGAGTGGCTTAACTGGCACGCCTGGAAAGCGTGTGTACCGCAAAACGGTACCGGGGGTTCGAATCCCCCTCTCTCCGCAGAATGAGAGAAAATGAGTTATTTCGAGGAGTATTCCACCAGGAGTGAGGCTGCTCAAAGAGAAAAGTTCTTTAAAATTAGTTGCACGGAAAAATTTTAAGTTGTAATATTTGATTATTTCAAGGGAAAACGTGTTATTTGTTGTGAAAAATGATGAAATTTACAAAAATTCAAATAAATCAAAAACTCAAAGAGATTGTTAATTAAAAATTCAAATTAATTATGAAAAAACTATTCGCGTTAATGGCATTATC
>CAZXHP010000032.1:23454-25897 GCA_964639655.1 uncultured Mariniphaga sp. | reverse complement strand
TAGTGCCCCAGTAAATTGTCGTCGCTATCATCGGAATAATAGTAACCGTATTTCACATTGGAACCTTTCCGGTGGACGTAGATGGCCCGGTTTGTTTCCGGTTCCACAAAAGTAGGATGGGTAAACCTGCCCCCTTCCGTTTTATTTTCCGGCAGACTCACCTCCGCCAGCCAGGCGATGGCATCCGGCACCCGGTCCAGGAATTTTTTATCGCCGGTGTACCGGTAAAACTTCAATAATGTCAACGCATTTTCAAAGGTAGTTTTCGGAAGAAGGGCCTCCGGTTCATACGTACGAGCGCCTGCTACCTGCAAATCCATATCCAGTTGCTGTGCCCAGCCTCCGCCGGCGTACTGTGAGACCAGGTAGAAATTCATCCCCCGCCGGACTGGCTCCAGAAAACGTTCTTCGCCCAATGTTAAATAACATTGAATCAGAAATTCGATGTTCCGTTCAATAACGCCATCGTTAAACGTGTAAAACGAAGTATAATCGGGATTGCCGTTTTTGCCGAAATCGTACCTGAGCGGATAACGTTGCGGCCATCCCCCGGACGGATACTGGCTTTTCAATAGATAACCGATGGCTTTTTCCAGGGCCGGTTTGTAAGCGGGGTCCAGCTTTTCGAGGTACATGCGCAGCAGAAAGCGGGCAGTGCCTGTGGTTACATTATCGTCGAACGTGGAATTTCCGTAATAATGCTGAAATTCTTCCAGCCGCCAGGCATTTTTGCCAATTGTGTTGTACCACTGTTTCAGCGAACGGTCTCCGGCAAAGTCCACCATATAGTTCCAACCGCCTTCGTTGCCCTGGCCCCAAATCACCGCCGCCGCCACATTTTCGGCAGCCTCGTAATAAAATTCATCGCCCGTAGCGCGGTAAGCATCGAGAAAAAGGTTTCCCATACTGACCGTTCCGCGGCCCTGCATCCAAATCATGGTTTCATATGCTTCCATTTCGCCCCAGCGCCTCGACAGGTCGGGCAGGTAGTACCAAACAAAGCCTCCGTTTGTGCTTACTTCATTGACCATGTATTGTGTAGCATTCAACATGGTTTGTTCCGCTTCGTCAGCCAGTCCTCCGTTTTGAGCCTTCGCCTGAGAAAAAGAGACCGACAGGAATAAACCGACGATTGTTAGTTTTTTAATTATCTTTTGTAGCATCGAATCACAATATTTTACCTTCATCTGAGTAAACTTTTCACCTTGTGTCGTTTGCACCATTCCGGATATTCTTCTTTTAACAGTTTTTCAGGCCAGTAGCCATACCAGCGGTAACCCGATCGGCGTTCCAGCGAAATATCCGAAAGTTTGTATCGCACGGTGTCGTCGCGACTGAGGAAAACCGGCCTGAAGGTATTCAGTTCGTAAAAACGGGCCCACACCGGAGGAGCGTTTTCGTCGTGCACAATCCACACATCCCTGCGCCCGTGTTTCGGCACATTTCTGTCTTCGAGCATGACCGTCATCGTATCACCCTCTTCAATACGCGTATTCAGAATTTTCACCTCATCCAGCCATCTGATTGCGGACTGAACGGCATCGATGACTTCCTGTGATGGCTGTTCCAAATCCATCAAAAACCGGATAACTCCAACGCTTTCATCGGAAGCGATTGAAGGCGATTCAAAGTTGCGCGCCCATTTCGGTTCGAAGGTCACTTCGTCCACCTGGGCCGGCCAGGCTGTCAACCGGTTGTCGTAATAAAACTGACTTTTCAGTATGCAATCGACACCCTTTTTCATCGCCTCTGCGGCCATTTCTTTGCGCTGCGAATCCACAAATGCAACGTGTTCCTGTTCGTCGGCAATCCCTTTCAACAAGCGCATTACGCCAATCATTGCATGGTCGTTGTAGGTAATGAAACGTTCCAGACCCTGTGGCACCCAGTCCGAGTTGTCCCAACTCCATTGGGTGTTAAATTCCGGGTAAAACTGCGGCCAGCCGCCGTTGTCGTATTGCGCCTCAAAAATTAAATCAAGGCCACGGTTGAACGCCTCTCGGTATCGCTGGTCCCCGCTGGCCGTGTAAATCCTTGCCAAAAATTGAAGTTCGGTGTAAGTAGCGTCGTTGTCGAAAGTGGAATCCTTCTTTCGTTTTTGGTTTGAAATCTGATTCTTTTCTTTCTCCGTATATTCCCTGAAATAATCTTTCCCTTTGGTCCAGCCGCCGGTGTTTCGCTGAAACAGAAGTACATTATCCGCCACTTGTACCGCCTCTGTACTGCTGTACCAGGGAACGGGTTTTGACAGCATACTTTTCAGCGACTGCGCGTCAGTGGTGAAACTTGCAAACATTAAACAAAGCATGAAAGTTATCGCAATAAGCTTCTGCATCTTTTTCATTTCGTTCATCCTATTTTAATTTTTCTTTTAGTTTGCTGATTATTTCCCGTGTTTCGTGGATTCTGGGGTTGAGCTGTTCTTTAAAATGCCAGATGTTGT
>CAZXHP010000032.1:22287-23354 GCA_964639655.1 uncultured Mariniphaga sp. | reverse complement strand
CAGCGTATAAACACCATCCTTCCCCCAACCGTACTGTGCAAAATAGTAGGCATTCCCGATATCTCCCATTTGCAGCAACACACCCACATGCACATCTTCGGCAGCAATCCATTTGAGAATTAAAGGATTTTCCCGTGGCGAGCGGCGAATGTGAATGTGATCGTCGGCTGAAAACCAGTTTTGGGAAGGCATGTCGATCCATCGCTTCATCTGGTAATTCAGTTTAATGTTTTGGCCCTGTTTAACGGAAAGTTCGTGATGCTGTTCGAGGTATTCGAAACCTTTGGATAAATCCATGTAATA
Source organism: uncultured Mariniphaga sp. (assembly GCA_964639655.1). Taxonomy (GTDB): domain Bacteria; phylum Bacteroidota; class Bacteroidia; order Bacteroidales; family Prolixibacteraceae; genus Mariniphaga. The sequence goes on along the minus strand of CAZXHP010000032.1, from coordinate 23,051 downwards.
TTTCCCCGGCAGCAATTCAACCGTAAACCGTCCGTCGGAATAAAATGCGCTGTCGGGCTGATAGCTGTACCTTTCAGCCCGGTCTTTCCTTCCATACATGATGGAAATGACTTCTTCCGGTAGCGGAGCAACATGTCCGTCAGCGTCGGTTAGCCGCACACGCACGGGAGTCAAATGGCCTTTTTCATCGGTTACGGTAACTGTAAGCCCGGTTTTTTGCGCTTTGGACATTTCCGGGATAATCACCGGCTGAGTTTTTACTTGTTGCAACAGCAATGTTTCGGTCGCAAACAAGATTAAGGCGATTTTTAAAATCCGTCGGAAAGGTATGTTTCCGACCATAAAAATTCTGCCGGAAAAAGTAGAAACAAGCGAGCCGGGTTCCAAAATTGGCCCCCCAACTGAATATTTTACCGCTACTTTTCTATAATTCATAACTACCGTATAATGTGTTTTTCCCTGAAAATAAACCGGTCGATTCCCGTAATATGACTGGATGGAAACAACAACAAAACCAGTAATGCCGCCATTTCAATCAGATTTTTGTTGACCACCCAGTAACTCCCTTCTACATGTGGATTGATTCCCAGTCCGGCAAAGGGCGGGTAAGCCAGGTAATAAAAGGCGAGCAGGACAATCCCGGCTATCTTGGCCGGTTTAGACAGCAGCCCGGCAAACAGGCTGAACCCGATCAATACCAGTCCCCACTTGTTCAACACATCGACAGAAGCGAGAATTGTTTCATTTTGAGCCATCGCTTTAAA
>CAZXHP010000032.1:20344-22187 GCA_964639655.1 uncultured Mariniphaga sp. | reverse complement strand
TCGAATCCCTTATCGACGTCGCAACTGGGGTTTCCCTGCCCGCGAACAGCATCTGTCCACTCTTTAATGTGTAAAAATGTAGTGTCCATCAATTTTCCTTCGACAGAAGTAGGTCCGTAACCGCCTTTGATGTATTCCTGCGAAGTCGCCGTGCTGATTGCATCGACATCGACACCGGATGCATAGTAATACAAAGGATCGGAAGATTCAATTTCTATTTCCCTGAAACGTTGGGAATTCCCGTCTTTGTAAAGCATAATGGCTTTGTCCAGATCCATGGTAGCCTCAGACCCCATTATTCGCGACTGCCTGTAAACACCGCTTTTTAAAGTACAGTCATAGGTTAGAGTCAATCCTCTTTCAGGATAGCTGAATACCGCATTTAACACGTCGGGCATATCGCCGTGGTCTTTATAATAGTACTGTCCGCCCAATGCAACTACCATTTCAGGAATACCGAGATCCAGCACCTGGTTAACACAATCATACACATGAGAAAACTGATTGCCGGTAACACTCGTGCCATAATCGCTGTATCGCTGCCAGTTAAAATACCGTTTGGGATCAAATTCGTGCCAGGGTGCATTTCCAAGAAATTCCTTCCAGTTAATATTTTCAATGTTTCCCAAATGATCGAACTTTCTTTTTCTAATCCAGGCTCCACCCCTGCTGTTCCGGTTTGTACTTGTTTCAACCATGGAAACATCGCCGAAAACTCCTTTTTGGTACATTTCGCAGGCAATTTTGTAGCTCATCTGCTGGCGGTTTTCATGCCCCAACTGAAAAACGATTCCCGTGGATTTAACGGTGTCCCTCAACGCAATCGCTTCTTCGATTGTACGTGTCATCGGTTTTTCGAGGTAAACGTGTTTACCTGCTTTGGCTGCTTCTATTGCCATTTCAGCATGGGTATGATCGGGAGTGGCAATTACGATCATGTCTATTTCACCGCTGGTAATCATTTCCCGGCAGGTCGGAAAAATTTTTATGGCTCCGGGTTTATAGTTGCCGTTTGCCGGGATGGCTTCCCTGAGCGGAATACATTCGCTCCCTCTTTCGGCATGTAAATCAAAAGTATCGCAAATACCTGTCAGTTCAACATTTAAATCCTCCCTGAGTTCTTTATTCAGAAATCCTTCGGTTAATTTTCCGTTCACCGTATTCCGTTCGAGATATTCGGGCTGGTAATAGCCAAATCTTTTCAGAAGTTCCTCGCCGCGCCAGCCATGACCAACCAGTCCGAACCTTAACCGGTTTCCCGTTTTCCCCGTTGGAGGAAGTAATTTTTCACGCGGTGCCTTCAGCCTGCCTATTCCCAGGCGTCCCTCATAATCCCTGCTTTTTCCGCTTATTTCCCGGGCAATGTTTTCTCTGAATCCCAGGGCAAACCATCCCAGAAAAGGAACTGCCGCCAACCCTTTCAAAAAGTCTCTTCTGAAAATATTGTAATCCTTATTATTCATTTTAATCTGATATTGTAACTATTTTTCAGGTTGATGCTTCATTTTATTTATGGGTTCACTTTCACAAATAACCGGGCGGTGCCAGTTATTCCGGTTTCACTTTCAGCCTGAATGGTTACGATATAATCCCCCGGTTGGGAATAACGGTGTTTAACTACCGCATATCCTTTCGGATTATGGTTATCGGCACTGAGCGATTTGGTTTTCCGTTGTTCACTTCCATCGCCAAAATCCCATATTTCTTCTATGGCATCGGTCCTCAGCGTCCGCACCATAAAGGTAATTTCCTCGCCTGACTGAATGTTCTGGTTTGGATAATGTGCCGCGTGCATAAAAGGAAGAACCTGACTTTCGTTCCCGTAAACCTGTACCATAGCAAA
>CAZXHP010000032.1:18146-20244 GCA_964639655.1 uncultured Mariniphaga sp. | reverse complement strand
TTGTATTTCTGCTGATAAGCTTCCCATATAAAAGGATAGGCGCTTTGGTTTCCCCATTTCCCGGAGGGCATGATGCTGGAAATGGCAAAATGCAGATGGGTCCAACCGCCGCTGGCTCCTTCTTTTCCCATAAGGCCTATTTCCTGCCCCATTCTGATGGAATCGCCCCGTTTCAGGCGGTTGTCAATTTCCTTCAGGTGACTGTACCGGTAATACCAGCCACGGCTGTCGCGGACGTACACCACATCGTAACGGGGCTGGACGGGAGGCGGTAATTCTGCGGGAACATTTTCACCAACAGAAACAATGTAACCGTTGGTTGCCGAATAGACTTTGTGAATTCCTTCGCATCCGCCAAAATCGAGGCCACTGTGGTAATAGATTTGTTCTTTACCCGGAACGGTTCCCAACGCCACCGGCATGTTGGTCATTTGTGTGTAACTGGCAAATAATTTATGGTCTAGCGGATAACAAAACGTTCCGGGAGTTATCCAGTTGGAATTTGCCGGCCAAACGCGGAGTCGGATATCCTTTTCGAGGCTCCAGGCATTCCGGTCGGTTGTTTGAAGAAGTGAATTTGTCACCGGGCAGTCGATCTGAATTCCATTTAACGCGACGGGTAACTGGTAGGAACCTGAAACCAGCCAGATTCTGCTTTTATTTATACTCACCAGCACCAATGTTTCCCGGACTGCGCCGGTCAAATCATCCTTTTTTACCCTGGTGTCCAACGCCTGAATAACATGCCTGCTTCCGTCAATTAATTCCACCTCAATTTTTTCTCCGAGGTCCAGATCCAGGGTTCTAAATAATGGTTCTGCAGAAGAAGCCAAAGGCAGCAGGATTAGTAGTATCCAGACATGGAGGTTCTGGCTGATCTGTTTAAAAAATTTATTCATTTCAATTTATCGTTTTACTCTGTTACATTCTCCAGTTTATGTTTTTTACACCATTCAGGATAATCTTCATTCAACAGCTTTTCTGGCCAGTAGCCGTACCAGCGGTAGCCCGACCTGCGTTCCAGCGAAATTTCAGCGAGACTGTGGCGGATGGTGTCGTCGCGGCTGCAAAATACCGGTCGGAAGGTGTTCAGTTCGTAATAGCGCGCCCAAACCGGCGGGGCGTTTTCATCGTGCTCGGTCCACACATCCCGGCGTCCGGGAAACAGCTTGTTGCGGACTTCGCACAGAACCGTCATTGTATCGCTTTCTACAATTTTTGTATTCAGGATTTTTACGTCGTCCATCCATTTTACAGCCGATTGGACGGAATGAATGATTTCGGGCGAGGGATTTTCAATGCTCATTAAAAAGCGGATAATTCCCACGCTTTCCCTTCCTGCGATTGAGGGGGGCTCGAAATGCCTTCCCCATCGGGGTTCCAGCGTCACTTCATCGGCCTGCTGCGGCCAGGCAGTCAGTTGTCCGTCGTAATAAAACTGGATTTTTAACACGCACTCGATTCCTTTTTGTAAAGCTTCGGCTGCTTTTTGCCGCCGTTCCCTGTCCACAAAACCGAATTCGCCTTTCCCGCCGGCAACATTTTTCACCAACTCGAGGATACCTGCCTGGGCGTCGTCGTTAAACGCGATGTAGCGCTCGAACGGCTCCGGGTTCCATTTCGACTGCACCCCGACAAACCACACCTTATTGGGCTCCGGGTAGTGCTTTGGCCAGCCGCCGTTGTCGTACTGTGCTTCAAAAATGAAGTCGAGCCCCCGGTTGAAAGCATCCAGGTACCGTTTGTCCGGCACAGTCTGGAAGGCTTTTGCCAAAAACTCCAGTTCCGAAAAAGTGGCCTGGTCGCGAAATGAACAGTCCCTTTTATATTTTTCATTGGAAATTTTTATCCGCTGTTCATCAGAATAATCGTTGAAATAGTCGTTGTGGAGCGCCCATCCGCCCGCATTACGCTGATACAGAAGAACGTTCTCCGCAATGCTTTTGGCTTCTTCGCTCCCGAACCAAGAAGCAGGTTTGGAAAGCAGGCTGCGAAAGTTTTGGGCTTCCGAAATGATGGAGAAAAGTAGCAGCATACAAACTGAAAGGACTGAGATGCGATTTTTATTTGTTTTTAAGTACATCGTATTTATATTTAA
>CAZXHP010000032.1:15801-18046 GCA_964639655.1 uncultured Mariniphaga sp. | reverse complement strand
GTAATCCAGCATTTCGTCATACAACATCAGTTGAATGTCGAGGATGTCGGCGTAGCTTGCAAACGACTCCGGATTTTCGTCCCACACCGTTCCGTGGCAACATTCGAAAGTAAACGACATGGCGCCCGAAACGTGGTGCAACGCACTGTTCAGGTTAAAGCTCGTGCGGGGAGGAAAACTGACATCCTCTGCTGCAACGTCCTTCAACTGATTATCCGGGAAATGCGGCAAGTCCGATTCCCGGTAGCGACGATTGAGTTTCCGGGTCAAATCCAGCACCCGTTCTTTCATAAACCAGGGTTGGTAGGCCACCGGATTAATGCGCGGAGGCGTTTTGTGAGAATGGAGCGAAACGACCATATCGGGCACTTCCGAACGGGCAATATCCATGAGGGCTTTTGTTTCGGAAGCCAGGGGAGCGAAAAAGTCGTCGTGCATCATGTTGATTCCATCGTCGTTGAAATAGGCGCCGAGAATGCCCACGTTACCTTTCATCGGGTGTAACGATTTTGCCATAGGCCAGCCCCACAGCGAGCCGTCTTTGCGGGTTCCCTGTCCGTACTTGGTCTGGACATCGTTGTGAAATCCCACAAAACTGTCGTAAGGGCAACGTTTCCGTCCGTCGGGATTGCCGCAGGGAACAATGATTACCCGGCACTTTTCCAGTTTCTTTTGCAGCGAAGTCCAATCCCTTCCGCGGTAATCTTCCCCGGTTTCGATGATGTGAATCAGGTTCACCAGTCCGACAATTCCTTCCGACTCCTGTCCGTGCACCGGGCCGAGGAAATAGACCACCGGTTTGGTGTCGCGGCCTTTCTGTGCAAAATAGACCGGGTTCCGCGCCCCGACCGCCGAATTGTAATTCGCCTGCGAATTGAAATTTTCCTTTTCGCCATAATAAACCGCATACACGGGAAGCCCGCCGGGCGAAATGGCGATGGCTTTGTAGTTTCCTTTGCGGACATTCCGCAGTTCCTCGTCGATATCGCTCAGTTTCGATTTGTAAAAAGCGGGGATGTCGCTGTTGTTTTCCGGGTCGCCGGGTTCGAGGGAAAGCTGGGCAAAAGTTGCTCCGGTGGAAAAGGCGATTGCCAAAACCAAATTAAAAAAACGTAACATCCATGTCTTTTTGTCCAATTCGAATATTTTTCTGTGTTTCATTGTATTATCCATAAAAATCAATCAATAACCAATATCTTTTATCTTCGATACTATTTCATCCTTGCCTCCATTTGTAAAGTTTCCGCATAACGGGTGTGTTGTTCATGTGTTCTGAGTTCGAATTCCGTTATGATGTCATTAACAGAAACATCGGGAGACAGACTTTCAATGATCGCCCATTCTTCTTCATGAAAATGTGTAATTTTTATTTTCCTCCCATATTTTGCCTGGATCTCCGGAAAACGCCGTACGTAAGGCCAGGTATGTAAAAATACCTTTTCAAGATTGACCGGAGCACAAATTAAGTTTTTGTTCCAATGTCCTGTTTGGGAAATGACTTCGCCTGTGATGTCACAAATTTTCGAAGTATTTTTTCGGGTACTTGAAACAACGGCATATTTATTTTGCCAGGCTTTGGTATTTACCATCTGACCTCCGGCAAAGGCAGATGGCCAAAAAACAATTTCAGCCCCTTGTTCACGCAGCTTTTTCCAACTTTCGTCCCAAAGTATATCAAAACAAATTTGTATGCCAATGATCCCAAAATCAGTTTTAAAAACCGGCGGAGTTAACGGGCCGGGAATGACACCGTCGCCGATTTCTGCTTCGGAGAGGTGAATCTTCCGGTATTCTCCAATCTTGTTTCCCAAACGGTTAAAAATAACAGCCGCATTGTATATTTTCCCTTTTTCGTGGGTATAAACCGGGCAAATAGTGTAACAATTGTTTTCTTTTGAAAAAACAGAAATCTTCGACAATGCTTCATCAGACAGTTCCACTTTTTCTTTATAGGTGCTTTTTTTACCAATATTTGATAAATGAAATAACTCAGGCAGGCAAACAATATCTGGTTTGTAAATTTTTGCACCATCAAGGATACTGAGTATATTTTCAATCGTACTGGTCTGTGAAACACTGGCAATCCATACTTCCCGCGGAAAAATTTTTGAATTAACCGAGCGGGCAACTGAACTACCGGCCATTACTGTGCTGCCAATTGTAGCCATGCCGACTGTTGCAGCCGACTTCCCAATAAAATTACGTCTTGAAATCCGATGCCTTTTCATAGCTGTTTGTTCATTTT
>CAZXHP010000032.1:8172-15701 GCA_964639655.1 uncultured Mariniphaga sp. | reverse complement strand
GCCGGTCCGGCCCATGGCCCAAGCCGTTCGATGATTTCGTTGAATTCAAATACATGGTTATCGCCATGCAATTGAAAACATTCGCGCGAAGGACGGTAAAACACATTGTTGCGGGCCGTCCAGGCAAACCGATCGTGATACCGGGGCAGAATGAGACTGTCCTGTTTCTGGTTCACCGTGTTTCCGTCGAGCAGGATGTGTATCCATCCGTAACTGAACCGGTTGTCTTCCATCAATACGTTTCGCTGGATTACACGTTCGGATTCACTTTCATATTTGCGGCGGTGGAACTCGAAAATTTTGTTGAAGCAATAGAATTCAAAACCACGGATGGCCGCGTATTCCATATTTCCGTCAAACAGTGCCCGGCCTTCTCCGTCAAGGTGCAGCGTCCCGATTTCATAGTCTTCCGGGCCGCCGTACCAGGATTCCCACAGACAGGAATTCGGGTCTTTATTATCGATCGGCCACACGAATAGTTCACCGGTTTCGTGATTGTAGGTGCGCATTCCCGGGCCGGCAATCGAATCGACATAATCGACCCACACGGTGGGTTCCCTGTCCTGAAGCAACATGTAAGGCGCCACGGTAAATGAGGTGGTTTCGGGAGTATCGTCATTGTCGGTAATGGGAAAACCTTTTTCACTGCGCACCCAGGGCCAGATATTTTGGTGTGTCCATTCCAGTAAGGTATAATGCGGGTTTGTTTTCCAGATATTCCCCTCACCCGGTACTTTTTCCCAGGGAGTTTCAATCACGTATCCGTCGTCGAAAACGACATTTTCGTACCACAGTCCGCTTTTTCGCTGAACGGCGCCCGGTGCGCCCGGTTCGGCCGGCATAGCGCTTAGTTCGGCATAATCATCCTGTGTGCCTTTCAATTCCAGCCGGTAGAGTGTGGTAGCCGAAGTTTTTTTATACCTTCCTTCGCGCAAATAAATTTTATCCGACCGAATCCCGTAATTTACCCTTTCAGCCACCACTTCCAGCGCTTTGTCGAGCGTTTGAAACGGTTTTTCTAAATTGCCGGGGTTGTTATCGTTTCCGTTTTTGCTGTCCACATAAAATACAGAAGGACTGTTTTCATCTATGGATTTACTGTCGGCACATCCGTAAGCAATGCCTAACTGTACTAAAAAAGCCAGTGCTATTAATTTCTTCATATGAAATAAAGTGTTTGTTCAACAATGGAGAGACTGTTCAAAAACTACGTTGAACAGTCTCACGCAATTGTGTTAAATAAGTTACCAATTCGGATTTTGTTCCAGATTGGGATTCAATGCAATCTGGTTTAACGGCAACGGCCAGAGATAGTGCTTCGACGGATCGAAATTGCGTTTCGAAGCCGGCTCGGCAATGACGATACTGTCCGCTGTAAGATTAATTCCCGCCGGATCGACACCGGGATACTCCGCAGCGAAAAGACGGACGCCTAATACTTCTTTTGGCAACTCCGTTTCGGCTGTTTTCCAGCGGAGCAGATCGTCGTATCGGAACCCTTCCATGCCCAGTTCCGAACGTCGTTCCCTGCGAATTTCCTCCCGTATATTCAGCCCGTTTTCTGCTGCAAACGAATTGGAGAGGTGTGCCACTCCCACGCGATCCCTGAGGACATTGATCGACATGTCGAGGTCGGCATCGCTGATAGCGTCCTCCAGTTCAAAAGCAGCTTCCGCATAGTTGAGCAAAACTTCCGCATAGCGGATTAACATCAAATCGATGTACCTGTTCACGGATTGTCCCCCTGCCTGATCGAAATATTTATAAACGGTATATCCGGTTAGTGATGTTAGATTCGGAATATAGGGATCTCCAATGGTGTATCTGTCTCCTTTCTTTACGACGGTACCATTTAGCCGGGGATCCCTGTTTTCAAATTCTGACGTTGCAGATTCCCATCCCTGAAACAACGGAGATTTGTCGATGGGAAGTCCGTCGATACAGAGGAAATCATCGGCAAACGACTTCGACATGCCACACCACCCCTGCGAAGTAAGCGCTCCGTAGTTTGTGGTCCGGATATTAACCGTAGAATTTACGCCATAAGGAAAAGCCCAGATTACCTCTTTATTTTCGGGACCTTCACCCGGCATTTTAAAAAGTTCGGTATAGCCAGTTGACTCATTTGGTTTAAACAACTCGTATTCGTTGTTTTGCATCACTTGTAACGCAGCTTCTTTAGCTATCTGAAGATGGGTTTGAAAATTGGACCCGTTATGGAATTTATTCCAAGTGCCTTCCCTCAGTGCCGCACGTGATTTTAAGGCGAGCGCCGTTCCGCTCGTCACCAGACCGTATTCATCTTCTATTACCAATTCTGATGCAGCCGGCAGATTGGCTATTGCATTATCCAGGTCGGCATAAATAACATCCATCACTTCATCACGGGAAGCCCTCGGGGCATAAAGCTCTTCATCATTTGTATCCAGCGTTTTCATAATCAGGGGCACGCCTCCGTATCTGCGTAACAGGTCAGCATAGGCATAAGCCCTGAAAAATCTGGCTTCGGCAATAATTCGCGGAACTGTTTCCGACTCATACTCCTCTGCCTGTTCAATAATATTATTTGCCGTTCTAATAATCTGGTAGTCTCTGTCCCATGGTCCGAAGTCGGAACCAGGTATATAAGAACCGTTGCCGACTGCATTGAATGTTTCGCTGACGGCATTGTCGGACATCACATCGGACATTAGTGGATAATCCATCTCATTTCCGGGGGCTATTTCAATTAATTTATAAAAATAATTGAGGGCCTGCCGGAATTCACTGTCCGATCTCCAGAACACCTCATCCGACAAATCAGACTCCGGTATCAGGGTTAAATCGCACGCATTCAGGATGAATAAACCGGCAAGAACAACTATTGTATTTTTTATTTTCTGTATCATGATTCTTTACGTTTTAAATTTAATACTTACCTGTTTCCGGTTAAAAATTGAGATTAAGCCCAACGGTATAACTCCTTCTAAAAGGATACTGATAGGTGGATTGGTTCGGCTTTTCCGGGTCGATAAAATCGAATACCTTCGTTGCTTCCCAAACATCGTGACCGGCTACGTATATACGTACTCTTTCAATACCTGCAACCGACAACAGACGGTCCGACAGCGTGTAACCTATTTGAATGTCTTTTAACCTGATGTAAGCAGCATTCTGAAGCCATTTGTCGCTGGGCCGGAAGTTATGTTCTCCTCTGACATAGAGCCTTGGCCAGAATGCATCCCTGTTGTCGGGTGTCCAGTAATCGAGGTTGTGTTTTTGCGGGCCGAACCAGGGCCTCTGATAAGGCTCAATCTGCGTGTTGTCCACCAGAAAAACTCTTTTCCCGACACCCTGAAAAAAGACTGAAAAGTCGAGCCCTTTCCAATCAAAGCCTCCCTGAAGACCAAAAGTATATCTCGGATTGGTATTTCCCAAATAAACCATATCTCCGGGATCTTCCACGGTCTGTCTTCCAGTGCTTATCTCGTCGTCACCGTCGAGGTTTATATACCGTACATCGCCGGCCCCGGTGGCATTGCTCTGGAACACATGGTTATCCACTTCATCCTCAGACTGGAAAAGCCCGTCGGTTTTGAAGCCCCATATAGAATTAATCGGGTATCCCTGGAGTAGTCTCACGGTACCGGGACTAACCACATCGGCGCCGTAATACTCGATTAGCTCATTTTGTGCATCCGCTACATTGGCATTCGCCCAATAGCTAAACGATCCCCTGCGATCTTTCCAGCCCACATAAGCCTCCCATCCCCAGGTTTTCAGTTCACCCACATTTAGGTTGCCTACATTAATTCCTATTACAGACGGATAGGCCACCCGTGCAAGCATATCTTTATTGTTCTTGACAAAATAATCACCGGTTATCGTCAGCCGGTTATTCAAAAAACCGAGATCGACGCCGACATTTGCATTCTGTACCGTCTCCCAGGTAATATTTTTCGAAGCCAGTTGATTCTGATATACATAACGTTTCTGCAATTCTTCTGTTCCGGAGTGGCCAATCACAACATCGTTGGCGGCATTTAAAAGAGCGATGTAGTCGTAATTACCCAAAACACCGGCATTACCCAGTTGCCCGTATGAAACCCTGAACTTAAACTCGTTCATAATCCCTTCGTTATTGAACCAGTTTTCTTCACTTACCCTCCAGGCGGCAGACGCCGAGGGGAATAAACGGTACTGGTCGTGCGGGTCCAGTTTGGAACTCCCGTCGTACCTTACATTTGCTTCGAACAGGTACCGGTTATCGTAGTTGTATGCGAACCTCCCAAATAGTGACTGAAACCGGTTGGTTGCCACGCGGTCGTTCAGATCGGTATTTTCAATGGAAGCCCAGTCGAAATCGGGCAGATCGTCGTTGACAAGACTGCGTGCCATGGCATCAAAAGATTCAGAACGAAAATCCTGAATTGAATACCCTGCCAAAAGGGAAATAGTATGACTATTTGCTTCCAAATTATAATCTGTTAAAAACTGAAATTCACTTAGCGATGAATTTGTTTGTCCCCTCTTTACGTAAGTATTGCTGGTAAGAAAACCGACCTGTGTTCCGTCGATACCATATTCTTCAATGGCTTTTTCGTGTTCGAATATGTTGTCGAAATTAGCATCTATGCCACCGACCAACCTGAACTGCAGGCCTTTTACAAGGTTTCGGATGGTTAAGGTAGAGTTCGCCCTCACATTATTCTGTTTCCATTCCCGGATTCCGTGATCGTAAGAAAAATCGTAAAACTTAATCCGTCCGTCCGTAATACCTTCTACCTGATGTCCATTGGGATCATACAAAGGCGTAAATCCGGGGTAAGTGAAAACATAGGCAAATAATCCATAAGCGCCGTGAAGGTTGTCAACCGGTTTTTCAATCTTATTGCTTGAATAGGACAAAATATTCGATAGATGAAAATAGTCGCTGATACGGGTATCCAGATTGAGCCTTCCTGAATATTTTGTATTGCTGTCGGGACCTATTTTTACGCTTCCCTCGTTGTTGTAATAGGTAGTCGAAAGCCTGTAAACTGTGCTTTCATTTCCGCCACTGACGGCAATATTGTGCGACATCATTGGCGAATCTTTCAAAACCAGTTTCTTATAATCATAGTCTCCCCAAAACCAGTACAGGTTGGGGTTACTGGGAAGCGGGGTCCAAAGAACATCCGGGTCGGCTAAATTGGCCAGGTTTTCTTCGCTATAAGTTGCAGAACCCCCTGAATTCAGGTCTGCCTCATTTCTCATCAAAGCAGCCTCGTAGGAGGATACCCTTTCCGGTAACCGGCCAATTTTAGCAACACTGTAATGTGAATTAACTTCAACAGAAATTTTTCCTGCTTTCCCTCTTTTTGTGGTAACAAGAACTACCCCACCAGCTGCTTTAGCACCATAAATAGCTGCCGAGGCGGCATCTTTAAGTACCGAAATCGACTCCACATCTTCGGGCCGCACATCTTCGATGTTCCCTTCGATACCGTCAACAAGAACAAGTACAGGATTGGCATTAACCGAAGTAAATCCCCTGATTTGAATCTCGTAGTCTTCCTGACCAGGCGCACCAGATGATCGGGTAACGACCACACCGGGCATAACGCCCTGCAAGGCATCCATCGTGCCCGTTACCGGTTTATTGACCAGTTCGGTACCGCTAATGGCTGCTACCGAGCCGGTAAGGTTTACTTTTTTCTGTACGCCATAACCTACAGCCACAACTTCTTCAATCCCGATGGTTTCTTCCTCGAGCGTTACATTAATGGTCGTCTGGTTTCCAACCGGTATCTCCTGCATCCGCATCCCTACAAATGAAAACTGCAGGATAGCATTGTCAGGCAGATTGGACATCGAATAATTCCCGTCGGAATCGGTTATTGTTCCTTGTGTGGAACCTTTTACGACCACGGTAACTCCGGGCAACGGCTGTCCGTCGTTATCGGTAACCCTTCCGGAAACAGCACGCTGCTGCTGTCCACTTTGTGAACTACGCGGAAAATCATCGGGCACCTTTATCAGGATATTACGGTCGAATATCTCATAGTTCACCGACTCTCCTTCAAAAAGAACTGCCAACACTTCATCGATTTTTTTGTCTTCGATATCTAACGAAACAATTCGTTCATCGTTAAAATAATCACGGTTATAAAAAAAGTAAAACTCCGATTGTTTTTCAATGACATCGAATACCTCTGACAACCGCACATTTTCCATTTTTACAGTGAGTCGTGTGGCCTGCGAATAGACGCTGGCGGTGGAGGAAAAAACGGCAATTAAAATGAGTAACACACTTAATCGCATAATCAACAATCCTTTTTTAATGTGAGGACACCAATTCCCCACTGGTTTTGTTAAATTTTTCATACATTTACATGTTTTTTGTTAATAACTGATTTAGCTTGTTTCTGGCTAATGAAGTTTGTAAAGAGGGAAAGCCACCACAGTTTCCCTCTTTTCTTTTCTCCATTCAAGGTACTTTCTAACCTTTTTGCGGTTTTGAACCGCTTAAAGATTGGTACCCTTATCCAGGTCTAAATTTTAACTTTCATACTTTTCTCATAGGCAATTCATTTTTTAGTCAGATTTTTTTAACCATACTTCTTTATTTTGAATGTAATAATCGACATTGGAAGTTTTTTTAACTTTTTCGAGTGCATCTATCAGGTTATTGTTATAGCTGAACATTCCTCTGAACCGCAACTCCCCAAGATTTGCAGGCTGCAAATTAAACTGAATATCGTAAATGACTTCCAACTCTTTTACCAGGTCGGCCAGCGTGGCGTCTTTAAAAATGATTTCACCGTTGCGCCACGAGGTAAACATTTCGGCTTCCACCTGCTCGACATCGAATTTTTTATTCACGGAGTTGAAAACAACACGCTGGTTCGGGTCAACCTCCAGAAATTCTGTATCGCCCGATTTCAACTGAAGCTCAATTTTCCCTTCGGCCAGCACCGTTTCAAACAGTAACGATGTGGGGTGTGCATTCACATTAAAAGCCGTACCGGTTACTTTTACGTTGGCATGGGGAGTAACAACTGTAAACGGCTTTTCCTGGCTGGAAGTCACCTCAAAATAAGCTTCCCCCTTTAACTGAATTTCTCTTTTATAGGTATTAAAGGAGGCTGCGTCGTAAATAATGGTAGAATTGGTATTTATCCACACTTCTGTTCCGTCGGGCAATTTCACCTTGGAAACATGGCCTTTGGGTGAGGTGATTTCACAGATTTGTGCAGGAAGCTGCTGAATTTTACCGCTTTCCCCAAACATCAACCAGCCAATAGCCAGCGCAACCGGAAATGCCAGAACAGCAGCAATTTTATATATAAACGATTGCCGGCTGATTTTTCTGACTTTTCCTGAAAGGTATTTATTATACTCCGATTCAAGTTTTGATTTATCTTGCTGAAGGATGGATTCCGGGATATGTTTTTCGCCCATTTCCCAGGCTTTTTTGCTTTTTTCAAAAAGAAGCCTGTTGGCATCAGCGGATATTTTCCACTGCTCCAGTTCCTTTATTTCTTCGGGTGAGGCATTTCCTGAAACGG
>CAZXHP010000032.1:0-8072 GCA_964639655.1 uncultured Mariniphaga sp. | reverse complement strand
TCAGATAAACTATCGCGTAATTTTTTTAAGGCAATTCCCATTTGCATCTCTACCGTTTTTACCGAAATGTTTAACTTTTGGGCAATTTCGGCATATTTCAACCCCTCGAAGCGGCAAAGGAGGAATACTTCGCGGCATTTTTCCGGGAGTTGATTGATGGAAGCGTTTATGCGGTCGTTCAGTTCTGCTTCTTCCAGCAAATCGCGGAAAGGCATCTGGTTCAGGTCTTCAACAGATTCGGATATTTCGGAAGTATTTTTTTCTTTTCGTAAATGATCGATACACCGGTTTTTTACCGAACGGTAGAGATAAGATTTTACAGAAGAGGTAACATCTGTTTTTTCGCGTTTCACCCACAAATCAACAAAAACCTGCTGCACCAGCGAACGCGAAAGATCCAAATCCCCCAAATATTTTGAGGCAAAAAAGCACAACGCGGTATAATACCCGTCGAACAAACGACTGAACGCAGCTTCATCGCCTTTTTTAATTTTCTGAAATACAATCGGATCAGTTATTTCGGCCATTGGTTTTACCAGTATATGAATACAAATAAACAGAATTGCCGGATGGAAAACAATTCAGAAATTAGTTTTTTACAACATTTTCTATGCCATTTTCAATACAA
This sequence comes from uncultured Mariniphaga sp., assembly GCA_964639655.1. GTDB lineage: Bacteria > Bacteroidota > Bacteroidia > Bacteroidales > Prolixibacteraceae > Mariniphaga. Next base: position 7,444 of record CAZXHP010000032.1, on the reverse strand, counting down.
AAAACCAAACAGCCAGAGTGGAATCTGGTTTAATACGCCGTTTTGTAATCCATTACAAAGCATTTATTCCAGGTTATTCATTTTTATAACTGTACATCGTTTTTGTTTTGTAATTTCGCCTTCTTATTCAAAAACTGAACAATGAACGATCCTATTGGACAGGCAATTGCCGATTATTTTGAACTTGGGGAAGCGCCCGATATAAAAATTCAAACCAATTATACCGAGGGAGAACTGCTTGCACCGGCATATTTTTTCAGAACAGAAAGCGAAATGCCCGAGATTGAAAAAACAGCTCTGAAGCTGTGCCGGGGAAAAGTGCTCGATGTGGGTGCAGCGGCTGGCTGTCATGCCCTTGTGCTTCAGGAAAAAGGATTGGATATAACGGCGCTGGAAATGTCGGAACTGGCTGTTGAAGTGATGAAAAAGCGGGGAGTAAAAAAAGTGGTTTGTTCCGATATAATTGATTTTGCAGATAAGGGGTACGACACCATTCTGCTTTTAATGAACGGCGCCGGAATTGGAGGAACCCTCGGGGGATTAACACTATTATTACAGTCGCTGAAAAATCTGCTCGGCAAACACGGCCGGATTTTAATTGACTCCTCAGATATCAGTTACCTTTTTGAGGAAGAAGATGGTTCGGTTTGGATTGACCTGGCCAACAAAAAATACTGGGGTGAAATGGAATATCAACTCACCTATAAAAATAAAAAATCATGTTTCAACTGGCTGTTTGTTGATTTTGATACGCTTACCGAAATTGGGAAGAAAGTTGGATTGACCGTCAGAAAAATTATGGATGGTAATCATTATAATTATCTTGCTCAATTGACGCTTTTCGAAGAATAAACAAAACCATTCACCGAAAAAATCTGACTGTTTACAGATAATTTTTCGCTGTTTGTTTGAAATTTCATAATTTGGCTGTCACTTTATTGTTCATTTTACAGAAAACCAGAAAACGTTAAAACATGAAAGCAGTAGTCGTCTTTTCATCCATTTTTTTTCTTTTAGGGCTAAAACTGAGCAGCATTATCGATTTTCGAACCAAAGCCGAAGCCGTTGACACGCTCATTACCAACAAGATTATGCAGTCAAAACCGGTAAAATCACTCCCATTGTTTAAGGATTCGGAAAACGAAGCAAAAGAAACGGAAGAAACCGAAAAACAGGAAATCACCGATCAATCCGAAACAGCAGTAGTTGACTGAATTCCATTTATTGCTATTTTAGAGGCGGAAACAGAAAACAACATCCGGCAGAAGGGAACAGGTAACCTGCAACCTTTTCTCTGGTTTTGTTGTTCTCCTCTAAAATAAATGGTCATGGAAGAGAAAAAGTTTAATATGCACCGCCGGAGTTTTGTTCGGGCACTTTCACTGGGAACCGCTCATCTGTTATTTTCCAATTCGCTTTATGCCGGGCAAACAAGGTATGCGAGTTCCAATCCGCTGCAAAAAGTTAAACTGGGAAAATCCGGATTGGAAACTACTCTTCTCGGAATTGGAACCGGTGTTCATGCAGGAAACCGTACTTCATTTTTAACCCGGCAGGACAAAAACAAAAGTCTCGACCTTTTGTATCATGCCTACGATAAAGGCATTCGGTTTTTCGATTGTGCCGATTCATACGGAACGCACGGACTGGTTGCCGAGGTACTGAAAAAAATGAACCGCGATGAAATTACACTTTCCTCAAAAATATGGGTACGCGGAGGTGGAATCCCGGAACCGGAGCGCCCCGATGCCGACATTGTAGTCGATCGTTTTCGTAAAGAACTCAATACCGATTATGTCGATTTGGTGCAAATTCACTGTATGGTAGAAGAAAACTGGACCGAAACGCAGAAAAGGCAAATGGACATTCTTGAAAACCTGAAAGCCAAAGGAATTATTAAGGCACACGGTGTTTCCGTTCATTCACTCGATGCAATGGACGATGCCGCCAACAGCCCGTGGGTAGATGTTATTCATGTAAGAATTAATCCTTACGGAATTGCCATGGATAAACCCGAACCGGAGCAGGTGGTAAAAGTGATCGATAAATTACACCGGTCGGGTAAAGGAGTTATTGGGATGAAACTGGTGGGCGACGGTAAATTGCGCAATGAAAGCGAAAAAATTGATCATGCCCTGCGGTTTGTGCTGGGGCTGCAAAGCGTGGATATGATGATTATCGGTTTTGAAGAAAACGAGCAGATTGACAATTATCTGGCCCGCACCGAAGCGGCTTTGACCGAAGTTCGCGGATAAAAATCAATTTGTTAACCTTTGATTTGAATAACAGTTTTTGTACTTTTCGGCTGCTAATTTAAAAGACGCCGGAATGAAAAAATATACGTACTTCGCCCTTTTGCTTTTTTTCTTCAATTCAGTTTTTGCACAAGACCGGATTACCGGCCTCACGTTTGCGACCCGCAGCGAAGTGATTGCACAAAACGGCATGGCCTGCACCAGTCAGCCACTGGCTACGCAGGTGGCGCTCGATATTCTTAAATCGGGCGGAAATGCCATCGACGCCGCCATTGCCGCCAATGCAGTGCTTGGGCTAATGGAACCTACAGGCAATGGAATTGGCGGCGACCTTTTCGCCATTGTGTGGGATGCAAAAACCCAAAAGCTTCACGGACTAAATGCCAGCGGAAGGTCACCCTACGAACTCACGCTCGGTTATTTCGAAAAAAACGGTTATGAAAAAATTCCTTCGCACGGGCCTTTGTCTGTTTCGGTGCCGGGGTGTGTTGACGGCTGGTTCGAACTGCATAAAAAATTTGGAAAGTTACCCATGAACGAAATTCTCACTCCGGCAATTGATTACGCAAAAAATGGTCTTCCGGTTTCCGAACTGATTGCTCATTACTGGCAAAGCAATTCAAAAATTCTGCAAAAATATCCGGGTTTTGAAGAAATTTTTATGCCCGGAGGGAAAGCACCTGAAAAGGGCGAAATTTTCAGGAACCCTTACCTCGCCAATACACTGGAATCTATTGCAAAACAAGGCCGGGATGTTTTTTATAAAGGGGAAATGGCGCAAAGAATGGTGGATTACCTCCGCGAGCAGGGCGGTTTTTTCACGATGAAAGATTTTGAAGACCATACTTCGGAATGGATTGAACCCGTTTCAACAAACTACCGCGGTTACGATGTGTGGGAACTGCCACCCAACGGACAGGGAATCGCAGCATTACAAATGCTGAACATATTGGAAAATTTCGACATTGGCAATATGGGATTCGGATCGCCGGAATACATGCACCTGTTTATCGAAGCGAAAAAACTGGCTTTTGAAGACCGGGCCAGGTTTTATGCTGACCCCGATTTCAACGCACTTCCGGTGGAACAACTCATTTCAAAAAGTTACGGAAAGGAGCGGGCAAAATTAATCGACCTGAACCGTGCAGGCCGGAGTTATCCTGCAGGGGAACCCGACACCGACAACACCATCTACCTTACCACCGCAGATAAAGACGGGAACATGGTTTCACTCATTCAAAGTAATTTCAGGGGAATGGGCTCGGGAATGACACCCGGGAAACTGGGTTTCGTTTTGCAGGACCGCGGCGAACTGTTTACTTTGGAAGAAGGACATATGAATGTATATGAGCCACACAAAAGGCCATTCCATACGATCATTCCTGCATTTATCACAAAAGGCGGAGAACCCTGGATGAGTTTTGGTGTCATGGGTGGAGACATGCAGCCGCAGGGTCATGTTCAGATTGTCTGCAATATCATCGATTTCGGAATGAATTTGCAGGAAGCCGGCGATGCACCGCGTATTGAGCATTCGGGCTCAAGCCAGCCAACCGGCGAAAAAATGACCGATGGCGGGACAGTTTCGCTGGAAACTGGTTTTTCGTATCAAACCATTCGAAGCCTGATGGAAAAAGGCCACAATATAAGCTATGCCAACGGACCGTACGGAGGTTACCAGGCCATTATGCGGGACGATAAAAACAAAGTATATTACGGGGCTTCAGAATCGCGAAAAGACGGGCAGGCAGCAGGATATTGAATGACGACAGCCGGTTATTTTCCGGTGCGTTTCAATTCTCTTTCGTATAAACATTTTTTATGTTGTTCAATCAAATGATCAAGTTCAACTTCCGATAATTCGTTAATATAGGCCCAGCGCCCGGCAACAGGCATTTCACAAATTTGCTTAAACAGGCAGGTTTCTACCGGTGAATTTAACGGGCAGGCGTTGGCTACTCCAAAAACCCAAATTCTTTTTTCACTTAAATCCACGCTGTTAAATTGGTTTGTTTCTCCAAAAATATATCCTTTATGTGAACATTACAAAAACAAAATACTTACCAAGCCGGTTTAAGGCATTTAAAAGTGGGGTTAAAATTGCCTAACCATGAGGAAATTATTGCGGATTTTTTCAATGTTGTGTATTCGTTTTTCTTTTCGTACATTGAAAACAGCTTTTAAATAACCATTCAATGAAAAATTTATACAGGATTTTCAAAAATGTTTTCCCCGCAATAATTTTTTTATTTCTGTTTTCGGGAAGCAGTTTTATTCCTTCATGCGCCCCGGAACAACCGCAACTAATAACCGTCAACGGTCCCGTTTCGTCAGGATCAATGGGAAAAACCCTTCATCATGAACATCTGCTGGTGGATTTTATCGGGGCCGACAGCACAGGCTACCATCGCTGGAATAAAGACAGTGTTTTGGCAAAAGTACTTCCCTATCTTCTGGAAATTAAAAAATCAGGGTATAAAACCCTTGTGGAATGTACGCCGGCATATCTTGGCCGCGATCCGGAACTGTTGAAAATGCTTGCTGAAAAATCGGGAATCCAGCTTTTAACCAATACAGGGTATTACAGTGCGGTCGATGCTAAATTTCTTCCTCCGCATGCCTTCAGCGAATCAGCTGAAGAACTGGCCGGGCGCTGGATTGCAGAATCACAAAACGGGATTGGGGGAACGGGGGTTTTTCCGGGTTTTATAAAAATATCAGTGGAAAGAAAATCGCTGGAACCGCTTCATAAAAAGATAGTTGACGCAGCTTGTATAACGCACAAGGCAACCGGGCTCACCATTATGTCGCATACCGGACCCGCCGTTCCGGCTTTTGAACAACTCGAAATATTGAAAAAAAACGGAATTCATGCTTCAGCCTTTATCTGGACACATGCCCAAAACGAACCAGACAACAATAAACATATGGACGCTGCGCGGAAAGGAGCCTGGATAGCTTTCGATAATTTTTCTGAAAAACAAATTGAGAGGTATGTTGAGTTTGCCCTGAAAATGAAAAAGGAAGGTTTTCTGCACAAAGTTTTGTTTTCTCACGATGCCGGCTGGTACACACCGGGTGAACCCGGAGGCGGTGAATTTCGCGGATTTTCTGAAATCGAAAATTTTCTGATTCCTGCATTACGTAAAAATGGTCTGAGCCAGCAAGATATCCATCAACTGTTTGTGCTGAATCCGGCAGAAGCTTTTCAGGTAAAACGCAGGCTCCTTTAAAACCCTGTTTATTTTTACCAGTAAAAAAGTTGAATTGTTTTTATGTTTTACAATATTTCTTCAAACATGCACAACCCAATTTTCGTATATTGTAGCGAATTAAATAAAAATCGGCCTTAAAAAAATGAGATACAGATCGAATAATATTTTAGCACTGATACCTCCCGCCAATGCCGGAGAAAACATTTTAAAGCAGGCGTTATTTTTCAGACAACGGCTTGAAATGCGCCTTTTTATATATCATATAATTAAAAAAACCACGCTTTTCAAAAAAATAATTCTTCCCAAGCAGACTACAATAAGAAAAAATGCCGCCTTAACTGCGCTTCAGAAATTTGTTTCCAATATAGTCCCACCTGAAGAATTCGACCACTTAACCTACAGGATTAAAACCGGTTCTCCTCTCCCGGTGTTGCTTAAACAATCGAAAAACGGAGGTTACGAATTTTTAATGGTAGATAAAACCAAAGAAGGAAGCGGATTGGAAACCGACGAATTCGATAAGCTTATCAGCCATTCCAACAGCCCGGTGATGGCACTCCATAATGGTTACCAGATTGGTGATATTAAAAAAATTGTCGTTCCTGTTGATATTTCCCAGTCAACCGGGAAAAAACTATTGTGGGCGACCTATTTTGCAAAAAAATTAGGTGCAAAAATTACTATTGTATCTGCCTTAGGATTAAACATTGAAACCAAACAGAGTCTGGCCTGGCGGAATGCTGAAAAATTAAAACACATGCTCACACAACGCGGGATAGATTGTGATATGGAAATTCTAAAAGCAACGGGACAGGAAAAACATACTATGGTTTTGGAGTATATTGATAAGGAAAAACCGGGGCTGGTAATCATAAGAACCCACCAGGAGTCAAAACTAACGGGATTACAAATCGGAAAATTTGTTTCAGAAATAATTCATGGATGTTCCATGCCGGTTTTTGCGGTAACGCAATTTATGCATCCTATGCCAATAGATTTTGAGTTGTAATTGAAAAAATCAAAATCCTTTTTTCTTCATCAGTTTATCCAGTTCGGTCCATTTTTTTCCCTTGCTAAAATTCGCAGCTTCTTCCGTGCTTATGTTTTCTATCAGTAACTGATACATCCCCAATCGTTTAATTCGTTTTTTCAGAATAGCATTTTGCTTATTTTCTTCGGCTACCATTCCGGCATACAACACATTAAACCAGATTTCTATCTCCAACGCATCCTTGCCGTAAAAACGGCTTAAAATCGTGATCAGCTCCAGTATATTTTTGGACACTTTGGCCCCGGTGCGATTGTAGATTACAACAAAATCGTCGTAAATTTTTTGGGCATCGTACACTTTTGCCAGTAATTTTAACCTCGAAAAATAATGGACATCTGAAGGAGCAAACCGTTCGCCGTTTGCACGAATTAAATAAACGCACCAGTCATCGAAACTTCCGTTGTCAAACTCGATGTATCCGCCGTGACTGAACTGATTAATCTTACGACCCATAAGTTTAATTTTAACAATCAAGACCGCTTTCTGCGAATGGTTTTCAACCGGTAAACCCCTTTTCTGTACTTGTTGGTTTTCGTATTTTTTACACGTGTAAACTCCCCGTTTTTTCGTCGGGTATCGTAAAGCAACATTTGGTTAATTCTGCTTTTTATGGTTTCGTACGAAAACTCTTGTTCATCCGAAAACAAGTTCCTGTTTTGGTTGATAATATGCCGGGCTATGTGGTTCACATGCAGCCCTTTATTACGAATTGTGCTTTGTGCCAATATTTCTCTGACGGAATCCCGAAGTACCACTACTGTTGATTTTAAGCTGATTGCAAAAATAAAAATTTTATACGGGTTCAAAAATATCGGACAAATGTCGGGCAAAAAAAGCCCCTCATCGTCTGATGAAAGGCTTTCTAAAAGTGGGGAGAGCAGGATTCGAACCTACGAAGGCTTTGCCAACAGATTTACAGTCTG
>CAZXHP010000031.1:0-26262 GCA_964639655.1 uncultured Mariniphaga sp. | reverse complement strand
GAAAGGCAGTGCCTGCCATAAACGGAAATTCTTTTTGCTCACCATCTGAAACAACCGACCACTGGTTTAAATACGGATTAAAAACATGGGCGTCGTAAAGGATTTCCGGGTCGTTTCCGGGTTGAACATTTCTTCCTGAAAAGAGGTAAAAACAGTTGGTTTCGCCGTTACTTTGCCCGACTCCCACTGCAAAAGCGCGTGGTTTTCCGTTCCACGGGGGGAGCGTTTCCCATGTCCAGAACTGTGGATTGCTGCCTGCCATCAGCAGCCTGAAAAAATGGTTACCCGAAGCGCCGGAAATTTCAGATAAGCCGCCGGCAACAAACACGTTCCCGTCCACTTTGGCAAAGGCAAAATTGGTAAGGGGAACCGGAAGGTATGGACCGGGTTTAATTTCAACATTCCCGGTTACCGGGTTGTAATCAATCAGCCAGCTTTCTGAAATAGCTTCACCCGAAGTGTTTCCTCCAAAACAGAGTAATCCGGAAGGCGTTTCCACAGTTCCCCCGTAACCCGCTGCAAAAGGAATTTTTTCATCCGACTTTTCCCATGAATAATCACCCGTTGAATTTGTTCGAAGGATAAATATTTCATCGTAAAATACTTTTTTCCCGCCTTCCCAGGGCAATTTTCCCGGGAAATTGGCGCCACCGGCGACGATCAATACGCCATCGTCCATTCCGGTGTAAGGCCCTGCCAAGCCGGGTTGAGTGGTGTAGTCTGTATTCGGAGGAAGGTCGGGAAGCGGCGAAAATTTAAAATAAATATTCTCCGCACGAATACCGGAAATCAAAATGCACAGGAAAAGGGTGAGAAAAATATGTTTCATCTTTTATGAATTAGTATTGAGACACAAGACACGAGACACAAGATATAAGAACCGAATTCTATCTGTGAATCTGTGGCTATTTTCATTCATATTGTTTTTCAAAAAATTCAGGGATGATTTGTTTTGCCTGCTTTCGCACCGGCTCAGCCAGCTCTTCGGGAACAGATTTATACGGCCAGCGCAATTTCGATCCTACATCGGCCCAGCTACCCAAAACGGCCATAAACCGGTCGCAGGCCTGATTGGAATAATGGTGTACAGTGATCAATGGTTCAATAAATCGTTTCATAAATTGCCCGACTCTACTTTCCAGTTCCAGTGCGGCTTCCATATCGTTATTTATGAGGTTGTACCATTTCTGAGCTGCAAACGGATTCAGGCAGGCCATATTGGAGTAAGCGCCATGCGCACCTGATTTTATTCCGGTAGCCAGGCGGTGTCCGGGAATAAAAACCGAAAGTCCCTCACTGTTTTTCCTCACTTTGGCATACCAGTCGGCATTGCCGTTTTGATCAAACACTTTTACGCCCATCAAAGAAGGAATTTGTTTTTTCAGGAACGCCCAATCTTCAGGCTCCACCTGTATTTTAGCGTGGGGAGGATTGTACAGAACCAGGCTGATTTCTCCAGCTTCTTCTGCCATTTTTTTCAGGAACACCACACTTTCATCGGGGGTTGGCGGAAACCAGTCGGGTAAAATAACCTGCACAGCACCCGGATGTAAATCTTTAATCATTTTAAGCCTTTGCAACGAGATTTGGGGACTCATGTGGCTTACCCCAATTTGAAACGGAATCAAGGCTTTTTCGCATTTGGAGGCCAGCATTTCGCTTACCTGCATAAACTCATCTTCGGTTTGCGCATAAAATTCACCGGCCGTTCCGTTGGAATAGATGCCGTTCGGACGGGATGCAATCAGAACATCGATTTCATCGTTCATTTTTGAAAATTCGATGTTTCCATCACTGTCCGTTGCAAGGAGCAGCGTAGCCCAGTTGCCGGAGATTTCCTGGTTTGTAAATGGTTTCACAAAAATTAATTTTTACCGCAGAGGCACGAGGACGCAAAGTCTTTTTCTTTGCGCCTCTGCGTCTTTGCGGTGTTATAATTCTTTTAAAATTGTTCCGGGTGTAAACAACTCCTTCGGTTTAAAAGAGACAAAAACCATTTTTTCGTACGGCCTTTTTTCGCCGGCTTCAAAAAACAGCCCGACCTGTCCGTTGGGTAATTTTACGAGGCAGGAGTAGGCTGAAGGCCCGGCATAAATGAGTTTGGCGTTACTCCAGCTATCACAATCGTCGAAACTGGTTTTAATCGTCATGGCAGTGCGGCCAACCGGAACGGCGGGGTTGGAAAACAGGAACAGGTTTTCTTTTTTGTATTCCCCAAAATTTAGCAAACTCGCCTGGCATCTCGATTCCACCAGTTGCCCGTCGTGTTCGATGTCCGTCCAGGTTTCGCCGCCGTCTTTGCTCAACGCCACGGCCCTGCTGTACTGGTTGTTGTACGACCGCATGTTCATCAGTAACGTGCCGTCGGACAGTTCGGTTACCTGGCTTTCGTTGCATCCGGGTTTTATCGATTCGCTTCTGTCCCACGTCTTTCCGTGGTCGTCGGAGAACAAAACGTGCGCTCCGTACCCGTAAGGCCCGTTTCTGACTGTTCCTTCCGGGTCGTCGTAGCTATGGTTGGCCGGAATGACCAGGCGGCCTTTGTGCGGACCGTTTTTTAGCTGAATGCCGATTCCCGGTCCGGTGGCATACCATCCCCAGGACGCGTCGCGGCTGCTTTCCTGCAGGGGCTCCGGTTCCGACCAGGTTAACCCGTCGTCGTCGGAATAGCAGATGTAGGGCAGTCGCGGCGAGTTGCCAGTTTTGTGAATGATTTCCGTTTCGTTGTCGTCGCCGTTGTTCCAGGTAAGAACCAGCCAAATCCGGCCGGTTTCTTCATCCACAACAGGACACGGGTTTCCGCAGGTGTTTGTGCCGTCGTCCCACACCACCTGTTCGGCGCTCCAGGTTTTTCCGTTGTCTGCAGAGCGTTTCAGCAGGATGTCGATGTCGCCCGAATCGCCGGCTTCACGGCCTTCGCAAAAAGCCAGCAACGTGCCTTGTTGTGTTGTAATAATTGACGGAATCCGGTAGTTGTTGTATTTCCCGATTCCCTGTTGCCACAAAACACGAGTGGTTTGGGCGTGTGTAAATCCCGGGAGAATGATTTCCCAAAGAAGAAAGATTGCAGAAATCAATGTAAACGATGGTTTTGCTTTCATAATAATTGAATTATTTCTTGATCAATTCACTCAGTGCAATTTTCTGAAAGGTCATGTCGGCCTGACTGCCTTCGTATAAAATACCGATGGTTTGCTCATCGATGGAAGTGAGGCAGGAATAACCTCTGCCTTTCTTTTCGTCAAGCAGCATCCAATACTCTTCTGGCCAGGTTTCACCATCGTCGAAACTGACTTTGATGGTCATGTGGTCGCGGTCGGTTTTGGAGTTGGGATTGGAAAAGAGAAGGATACTTTTTTGCTGCCCGTTTTCAGTGTATTCATGTTTGTGCAAACTCGCCATACAGGCGGGCTCAATAAGTGCGCCGCGCGAGGTAGGATGCTCGCTCCATGTTTCGCCCAAATCGCCGGTGATGGAAATCACTCTTCCGTTGGTAACCGATGTGTTGCCTTTGTTTTTCCCGTCACGGGCGTTGAGCATCAGTGAACCGTCGGTTAACTGCACCACCATGTTCTCGGTTGTTCCGTGGCTGGCCATTTTACTTGTTGTCCAGGTTTCACCCCCGTCTTTGCTCCAGGTGATATTGGAAAAGGCATGTCCGTTTTGATCGCGGCCCTGAGTGGGAAAAACCAGTGTGCCGTCGGCGAGCGTAATTCCGTGCCCCGGCGCCGGCGCCCATAACCACCAGTACTCTTTTTTACACATTTCGGTCAGGTTCACCGGGTCGGACCAGGTTTGGCCGTCGTCGGTACTTTTGGTAATTAAAAACTGCGACGTTTCTTTTACACCAAAACCTGGCTGTGAACCTTTGTTTCTCCACTGGTGGTTCCAGTCGGTGGAAGACTCATTGAGCCCTTCAATCCATTCTCCATTCGAATTTATTACGCCATGCATCCACAGGCCGGCTACAAAAACGGTGTTGGTATTCTCATCCACCAGGATGCAGGCATCGCTCACCCCGTTGAACTTTTCCGGCAAACCACCCCAGGTTCCCCTATCGAGCACAATCCGCATCGGTTCCCAGGTATTGCCGCCGTCGGTACTGCGGCTCAGGCCGATGTCGATGTGACCCTGAAGGTCGCGGGCGCTTTCACGGCGAACGTCGTAAATAGCTAATAACGTACCGTTTGCTGTAGTGGTAAGACCGGGGATGCGGTAAGTATGTACGTTGTCGTCGCCGTGCTGGCGGAGGGCAACTCCCAGTCTTATGCCCGCGTGCGTCGATCCTTCCGCATTGTTAACAACACCGGCATCAGTTTCAATGGATTCACAGTTTGCACTTACTTTGTGCGTGAGATCGGTATTATCCTTCAATTTTACAAGAACCTTAAAATAAGCGGTTTTATCGCTGATGATCAGATTATCAGTAAAAACAATACTTTGGCCCGCCTGGGAAACTTCGCCAAATTGCCTGTTTGCGAGGGATGAAGCATCACTCCCAATATAGGAAAATTTGACGTTTTCAATATCATCCAAATCTGTAGTCCCCTGCAGATTTATTTTTACCTTTTGTATAAAATATTTCGAATGTGAGTCCACCTCAAGTTTTACCAGAAGAACCTGATTTTCCTGTTTTTTTGTCAACACTGGTATTTGTTCCTGAAAAGTACTGATTGTTGCAACAAGTTCTTTGTTTTCAGGCTCTTCAATCTTGTCGTCTTCGTTTTTATTACACGCCTGCAAAGGAGCTAAGATTGTTGTCAAAAACAATATAATCTCTATTAATTTAATTGTTCTCATAATCATTGCTAAAGCGAATTAATTTATTTTTTCCTTAAACGTTGTGTATGTTCTGTTTTTATAATCCCGGAGCAACCGGATTAATTCCGATTCGGTTTCTTTGAATCGGTTGTCACCCGAATAGTTTTGCTTTTCAATTTTATCGTTTTCCAAAAGATAAAGTTCTGTATGGTCGATGGAGTCGTTTTGCAGGTTAAACCACGCAGTGCATCGCCAGCTTTCAGATCGAACCGAATAACCCATGTAATCCAGAGGTTGGGCAAACAACGCTTTGTAAGGCCTGCCGAACTGACTGAATGCTGCTTCCTTCACTTCTGTTTTGGAATTTCCAAGAATTATTTTTACCGTTTGTCTCACTCAAAATTCATCTTAACTTTTTTCAACCAATCCAAAAAAATATAATCAAAATATTAAGAAAGATTAGCGGGGAGATTTGTGGTCTCCCCGCAAGCTCTTTCTATAACTCAAACAGAACGGTAATTTCCTGTTCTGTCAGGGCTTTGTTGTACAATATCAATTCATCGATTAAACCAATATAAAAGTTGCTGTGGGCGCCACCGCTGGCTGCCTGTGCGCCAATATTGAAGGGCTGTGCACTCGATACTTCCTTTATGTTGGCTGCGTCCCTTGCAAGAACGAGCGATCCGTCGACATAAATACTGCTGGTTGCACCTTTTCTTACACAGACTACATGATGCCATTCATTGTCGGAAACACCGGCAGATGAATTTAAGATGTGACCTCCAGTGGCATCCTCGACGGCAAACCTCATTTTTCGGTCGGTCGTATTATCTCCCAACCGTAACCAGGTTTGTTTATCACCGGAGCCCTGTATCCCACCACTTTCCATCCAAACCATCATTCTCGATGTCACCTCTGTTTTAACCCAACATGCAATGGTAAAATCAGTGGTGCCGAAGTTAAAAGCATTGTGATCAGGCGCCACCAGCACGCTGGAACCGTCGAAAGACGCAGCCGGATTGACTGATTTCCGATCCAACTGATCAAAACTAATGGTGCCGTTTCCTGCATTGGAAGCATCTACCTGGTTCGGTCCGGCATCGTTGCCGTTGCCATCCAACGGATAGAAAGCAACGAGGCCGTCATTCGGAACAACCAGTACATAATCTTCAACTACTATTTCGGATGAAGTGAAATCATTGGTTGCCACCAGGCTGACTTTGTACCTCCCCGGGGCATCATAAGTCACCAACGGATTCTGCTCTTCGGACGATGACGGGTTACCTCCTTCGAATGTCCAAATCCACGATTTGGCCGTACCCAGCGACGCATCTTCAAACTGAACCTTTCCGCCGGCATATGTACCCTGTAGTTCTGCGGTAAATCCGGCCTCAACATAAGAAGCATCAATAATGGTTATCCAATCGGTTTTTGTCATTTCATCCGAACCAGCCGGATTTGAAGCTGTGAGTTTAACCGAATAAACGCCAGGGTTTTCAAATGTAACAGTTGGATTTTGTTCGTCTGAAGTAACGGTTTCACCGCCATCTGTGGGAATAAATTCCCATGACCAGGTTGTGGGTATTCCTTCCGAAGTGTCGGTAAAAGTAATGGAGTCGCCTTGTGTAACAGTTGTTTTGTTCGCAGTAAAATCTACTGTTACCTGTCCATAACCTACGGTTATATAGTCGTCTTTTGTGATCGATGTCGAGTCATTTGCTTTGCCAATTATTAAAGTAACCTGGTACGTTCCGGGGGTTTCGTAAACTACAGTCGGACTGCTAAGTTCAGATGTAGCCGGTGTGCCTCCTTCAAAGGTCCAATCCCATCTTGACGGGCTACCGGCAGAGGCATCGCTGAAATTTACTTCACCTCCCGCCGTTACTTCCTGCTTATCAGCTTCAAACTCTGCATTAAGGGGCGGCATGTCTGTTTCATCCTGGCAGGAATAAAAAATTCCGAATACCAGCACAGATAATATTGCTAAAATTATTTGTTTCATTTTCTTTAAACTTTCAGATTTTCAATGATTACCGGACATTTTAATATCCTTCGGTTTGTTCAATTAATTCATTATTATCCATTACAGACTGTTCAACAGGGAAATAGAGCGGATATCCTTCTTTTCCGTTCAAATTCGGCACCTGGTTGTAAATGTTGATTGTTCCGCCATGGTGAAACCGTACCAGGTCAGGGTAACGTTTTAACTCAAGAAATAATTCTTTCCAGCGTTCCTGAAGGATTTCCAATTCCACAGCGGTTTTTTCTTCTGGGCCGGAATAAACAGGAATATTCGCCCGTTCTTTAATTTTGTCCAATTCTGTAATTGCTTCCGGTAAACGGTTCAGTGCGGCCAGTGCTTCGGCTTTAAGCAAAAGGATATCGGCCAGGCGATAAACAACCAGGTCATCGTCGAAATACCTGTCGTCGTGTACCGTTCCCCTGAATTTATTCTGACTGGTGAGCAAAACATCCCCGTTTGCCAGCACGGCATCAATCATCGACACATCTTTACGAACGTCGGTGGTGTATTCATCGAAAGCCGCTTTCAACTCAGGACTTGGGCCATACACATGACGTGCGTTGTTGCGCTCGGTAACCGGAAGTTCATCATAATTGGCAGCACCGGTAACATTGATTCCCCAGGAGGAAATTCGCTTGGTATAATGTTCGTTATGTTCCTGGTATTCAAAGAATATAGAGAAAATGATTTCATTATTCTTTTTGTTGTTTGTCAGAAATATCGATCGGAAGTCATTTAAAAGGCTGACCCCTGATGCTTCTACTTCAGAAATAGCTGACAATGCGGTTTCAAAATCCTGCTGGCCGCCGCCAAGCACTTTGCCGGTCCACATTTTTACATCGGCCTGCAAAGCGTAAACAGCTGGTTTCGACATCCGGTTTTTGTCCACATAACCTTCTCTATGAAACAAAGACAATGCAGCATCAATTTCCTGGTTGATGAATGTAAACACTTCATTTACCGAAGACCGGCCAACCAGTTCGACATCTGCATTTTGAGTAGGTTCGGTTACCAACGGGACATCGCCCCATATTTTTGCCATCTGAAAATAGATCAATGCCCTTAGAGCATGTGTTTCAGCCAGAATCCTGTTTTTATCATCCTGAACCACAAAATCAATCTTATCTATTTCGCCGAGCAACCGGTTAATGTGGTAAATGGTGTTATAAAAACCACTCCATGAAGGGGCGTTGGCAGCACTTAAAGATTGCGCCCAGGCTTCGGATACCGGACCGATGTGTCCCGGTTCGAATGAATCGCCGCGATCTTCTCCGTAAAGTTCAGTATTTAAACGGGTTCTCATCGAATTGTATATGCCGACCAGATAAGCTTCGCAATCTCCCGGTTCATTCCAAAAACTGGAAGAAGTAATGCTTGATACTGGCTTGACATCCAGGTACTTTTCGCATCCTGAAAAGATTATCAGGGTTATGATTGATAATACTATTGAGATGTATTTTTTCATGGTATTTATTTTTAGAAAGTTAAATTAATCCCGAATTTAAACTGCCGGGGACGCGGATATTCCCCTCTTTCCCCACCATCAAAACGTTCGGGTGAAAGTCCGTCGAATTCAGTTAAATAACCAATATTATAGACACCCGCATTGAGGCGGATATTATCCATGCTCATTTTTTGTGAAATGGTGGATGGAAGATTGTAGGATAACGATACTTCCCGAAAAGCGAGGTAGTCTCCTTTTTTAATGTATAGTGAATTGGGATAAGAGTAATTGTGACGTGGTCCAACCATAGAGTAAGAAGTACTTCGGACATGATTCCTTTTCCCGTTGTCCCAGTCGGAAGCCGCACTGTAACGCGGAATGGTTGCTATATCGCCCTGTTCCCACCACATAGCATCACTTAAAACATCTGTAATGGTCATTACCCTGTTCCGGGCATTTCCGTTAGCGCGCGCGCGCCATCCGTTGGCAATAACATGGCCCAGTGCATAGTCAACAACAAACCGTGCCGTCAGTCCCTTCCAACGGAGACTATTGGTCATTCCACCCATTTTGTCGGGCGCTTCCCAACCCATAAAAACCATGTCGCGATCGTCGATGATACCGTTTGAATCGACATCTTCCCAGATAGCGTCTCCGCCCACTTTTTGTTCACTGGCCGGCTTGTTCAGCCAGTAGCCTGCCACTTTTGTGTCGTAGGGTGCCTGTGCAGCCTCTTCGTCGGTAGCATAAACACCAATCATGTTGAAAGCCCAGATTCCGCCAATGCGTTCACCTTCAGCCAAACCACCGACCATAATGTATTCACCTGATTCTTTGTCGTAGATTTCACCGCCGTTAATGCGGTTTTTATCTTTTCCGTTATCAGGAAGATCCACCACAACAAGGCGGTTGAAGCTAAAATTTGCGGCAAGGTTCCAGTTCAGATTTTGCTTCCGTATAACATCGATACCCAGTTCAAATTCAACACCCTGATTTCTTACCGAACCGTAGTTGGCGACAATGCTGTTAAAACCGGACTCTCTCGGCAACGGTATGGAAACCAGCCGATCGCGGGTTAGTTTGTTATAATAGTCAGCATAAAGGGTTACTCTGTCATTGAAAAAACCGGCGTCAAAGCCTGCATCAATTGAACGGGTCGTTTCCCAAACGAGCGAATTGTTGGCCAATGTTGTATTTAGTATTCCCGGAATCCAGGTGTAGTTGTAACCGGAAGAATACGCACCCTGGGTGTCTGAAATTGAAAGCACATTATTTCCTGCTTCTCCCCAACTTGTTCGCAGTTTTAATTTTGTTAGCACACCTGAATCCCAGAAAGCTTCATTATGGACGTTC
The DNA here is from genome assembly GCA_964639655.1 of uncultured Mariniphaga sp. GTDB lineage: Bacteria > Bacteroidota > Bacteroidia > Bacteroidales > Prolixibacteraceae > Mariniphaga. The sequence goes on along the minus strand of CAZXHP010000031.1, from coordinate 16,681 downwards.
CATCCGGCGGTGAATGCAGGGAAGAAACCCCATTTGTGTGTTTCCGAAAATTTAGATGAGCCGTCAAGGCGACCGCTAACACTTAAAATATACTTTTTCTGGTAGTCATAGTTTATCCTGCCAAAGAACGATGCAAGCCGGTCATCGCCCTTCCAGGTAGTAACCCGTTCATCTTCGGTATTCGACGCATTTAAAGTCGGGATGTAATCCGTTGGTGCATTTGCCCCGCTTCCCGATATATTGAACTCATGCAAATCGGTGATATTCGAACCTGCCATGATGTTAATATTATGGGAATTAACGAATGTTTTGTTGTAGGTTAAAATGGCATCTACCATGTAGCGTCTGTCCTGATTGTGGTGAGAAGCCATCTCTCTTCTCTTGTCGAATTCATGGTAGCGTTCAAAATAGTTGCGAATATTCTCGTCGAGGTAAAGAGAAGCGGAAGGCGTAAAATGCAGTCCACTGACAATCTCCCAGTCCATGCCGAAACGTAGCGTCGTACGGTACCTTTTTGTTTCTATATCTTCATAATACAATTCATGTAAGATATTTCTCGGAGAACTACCGCCTTCACCTATTGCAGGTGTTCCATCCGGGTAATACATTCTAACGGTGTGAGGTAATCGTGATGATCGGTTGATTGTTTCATTGTAACCACGGGGATCATTGTAATTGACATATTGATAATTTACTCCGCCTTCAACACTGAGGTTATCTTTTACATCATAAGAAGCGTTAATTAAAAAACTCAATCGTTCGTAAAAAGTTCCTCTAACAATTCCTTCCTGATCCGAATAACCCAGGCTCGTATAAATACTTGCCTTGTCGTTTCCGCCTGAAAAATTGATGTCATAGTTGTGGCTGATGCCAGTTCTGAACATCACCTCATCATAATTATTGTCATAAAAAATCATACGTTTGCCAGTAACTGGATCGGTCATGAGTTGATATCCCTGGTTGTCGAGCAGGTCACTGACCAAATCCTGTCCTTCTGCCGCAATCAGGTCGTCCAAAAATTCAACGGTATGTTTCGAGTTCATGAATCCACCACCGTGGGCCGTATTTTTGATATTGTTTGTTGAATACGGATAAGCGCCATCAGAAAGGCGGGAGGCGGAGTTCACCTCATCAAGTCCGAGGGCGGCTGCTTTTCGGCTGGCCCAAAGATATCCCCCGGCATCGGTAAATGGATAAGATTTAGCTATCGTTTCAACTTCAGTTGAATATTTGACATTAATCTGCCCCTTGCCGTCTTTGGTACCGGATTTTGTGGTAATGATAACAATTCCGTTTGCACCCCTCGCCCCGTAAATGGCTGTTGCAGCCGCATCCTTCAGAACCTGGAGGGTTTCTATATCTTCGGAATTTAAATCATTGATGGGGCGTATTACCCCGTCCACTATATAAAGTGGGCCATCCGAATCGGGGTTAGTTGATGTGCCACCACGTATTACAACACTACCTGAAGCTCCCGGCTGACCGTTAGTAATACGGACTTCAACACCGGCCGCTTTTCCCTGCAATGCATTGATTGGGTTTACTTCCCCTGAATATCTTATTTCTTCGGCATCGACCTTTGAAACCGAACTTGTAATTGTCGCTCTCGATTGCGTCCCATACCCAATGGCCACCACTTCTTCTATTCCAATAGTCTCTTCTTCCAGTCTGACGTCGATTTGAGTTCTTGAGTTCACGGCAACCTGCTGCGTTTTCATTCCTACAAATGAAAAAGTCAAGGTGGCAACGCCCGGTACTTCAATTGTATAAATTCCGTCGTTATTGGTAATCGTACCATTGGTGGTACCTTCTACCAATACCGTCACTCCGGGCAGTGGTAGTCCCTGGCTGTCTGTAACAGTTCCACTGACGGTTACAATCTGCTGAGCGTGAACGCTAAGTGTAAACAGTAGTAAAATACTGCATAACATTGCCATGAGGAGTCCAATAATCTTTCCCGGACCCGCTTGCTGTCTTTTTCGCATTTCATCGAAATTTTTCATAGATTTACATACTTTTAAAAAAATTAATTCAATTTATCCGATTGGGTTAGTGCTAAAGATCCCGCACCTTCACCGCGGGGTCTTTTTTTTAACTTCCCATAATTACACACCGGATTTTACCGGTTTTAAAACACCTATGCTTTCAATTTCTTTTATAAAATCTTCGTAAATTATTCCTTTCATGTTTTTTATTGGCAGCCGGCATGGCCCGCAGTCCACACCAACCTGCATCATCAACGCTTTTCCGGCAGCAATCGGGCCACCGTATTTGTTTAATATATTTACCACCTTTATGGTTAAAGCTTGTTTTTCACGTGCTGCTTTTAATTTGCCATTTTCAAAATCTTCCATAACGCCGTAATACAAGGGCGCTATAAAATTGTAGGTACTACCCACTGCTCCTTTCGCTCCAAATACCAGTCCGGCCAGGAGTTGTTCGTCATAACCGTGAAGAATATCCCACCTGCTGCTATCTAATCTGAGGCATTGCTGCATGTCCATAAAATTGTTGTCGGTAAATTTTATTCCAGCCAGATTTGGAATTTGCTCCTTTGCTTTTTGAATAAATTCAACCATGGAGACTTTAACTCCGGAGACCGATGGAATGTGGTAGTAGTAGAAAGGCAATCCGGGCGCTCCTGCGGCTACTTCTGCACAAAACCCCACCAGTTCATCCACACCGGAAGGTGGTAAAAACAACGGTCCCATACAGCCCACGGCATAAGCGCCAGCTTGTTCTGCATGGTTAGCCAGTTTTTGAGATTGTTTTGATGACGTTGTTCCAACATGAACAATGACTTTGAATTCTTCAGTTTGTTCGGGAATCCATTTTTCTGCCACTTCCATGCGTTCTTCAGGGGTCATTAACATCCCCTCGCCGGTTGTTCCGCAAATGAACACACCGCTCAATCTGTCATTTTTTAATTTAGCTGCATAATCCGGAATCACACCGGTGTTAATTGAGCCGTCCCCGTTCATGGGGGTAAACGGAGCGGCAATAAGACCTTTGATTTTTTGAATATCCATATTATTTATCTGTATAGTTGTATAAAAATTCCCAGTATGTCCGCAGGTGCATCCGCATGGCATTGCGATATCCTTCAGCATCGCGGGTTTTCAATTTTTCCAAAATATCCACGTGGGTAATAATTTTCTTTTCTTCCTGTAGTATGCGATTTATGGGCTGGAAATAGTGTTCATAGTTTTGTTTGGAAAATACAAATACCGGATGCATCAATTCCTGGAATTTCATAATAAAGTTATTCCCGGCTATCTCATAAATTTTAAGATGAAACTTCATCTCATCCTCAACCGAAAGATTATTGATGCCAATTGCTTTTTGACGGGCAACGATTTCATCCAGTTCCATTATGTCGTCATCTGTAATATTCGCAAAAATAAAATCGGTAATTCCAATTTCCAGGGCAAGTCGCATTCCCATCATATCCTTAATGGTTTCAATACTTAGTAGCTGTGGATCGAGCACTTTTTTGAAGCCGTTCAGCAACGGAGGTTCCGTAACAACTATACCTCGTTTTGTGCGGGATTGAATCAGTCCCAGCATTCGCAAACGGCTCATGGCTTCGCGAACCACGTTGCGACTAATGCCCATCATTTCCGAAAACTGCATTTCGTTGGGAAGGGCATCGCCAGGCGTCAAATGATTTTCTTTTATGTATTCGATGATTTTTTCCTCGGCCTGGTCGGCGAGGGTTGTGGTATGTAAGCTGTTCTTCATTTTGGTCTATTAGAATAATTCCTATTTGTAGGACAAATATAACAAAAAAATTAATGTGCAAACTTTTTTTAAACTAATTTTCGTCACAAAGTAAATCTTTTTGTTAGCAATAAAGTTAATAATCCTCCGACCTCCTGCGTCGGCCACCTCCTTTTAAAAGGAGGATGCACTTCATTCAACTTTCTGCATATTTTGAAGTTAATTACCTTTGAAAAAGGTGGAATTGAAGGGTTATTGAACAATCAATAAACATTGGTATGATTTTAATATTTTTAAACCTTTACTGAACATCCATGATTCAACAGCTATTATTCTGTTATTTTTGGCAAAAATTAAATGCGATGCAATCAAAAATTGAAAAAATACCGGTCCAAAAGCAAGATACGTCCACTGTAGTTCTGTTTCAAAATTTCGAGTTTCTTGCCAACTTTCCTGAGATTGAAGGAAATTACCTGAAAGAGAAGCTTTTAAAGGAAACCGAATGGACCATTTATAAACAGCCATTGATCTATTTTTTTCATCAATCAAAAACGGAAAAGGATGCAGGGCTGCAGGCTGAAGCTGCCCGCCGGGCCGGCTCAAAATGTTACGATGTGCTGAAAAGCGAAAAAGTCGCTTCATTGCAAATCATTGGCAATGTAAGCTGTGAGTTAACGCTTTCGTTTTTGGAAGGTTTGTTGCTTTCGGCTTATTCGTTTTCAAAATACAAAAAGGAAAAGGACAATTTTCTCCCGTCGGAAATTTTTATTCTGGATGATGCGGTGACTGAAAAGCAGGTTGCCGAATTAAAAACGTTGGTTGAAGCTGTTTTTTGTACCCGAAACCTGGTGAATGAGCCGCTTTCTTACCTTACCGCCACAAAGTTTTCGGAAGAGATGGAAAAAATGGGTGCCGAAGCAGGGTTCTCTATCGAGGTTTTCAATAAGAAAAAAATTGAAGCGCTGCGCATGGGTGGTTTGCTGGCGGTAAACAAAGGCAGCCTCGACCCGCCAACTTTTAATATTCTGGAATGGAAACCCGAAAATGCCATAAATAAAAAGCCGGTGGTTTTGGTGGGAAAAGGGGTGGTTTTCGATACCGGCGGGTTGAGCCTGAAACCCACGGCAAAATCGATGGATTACATGAAAAGCGACATGGCCGGTGGGGCAGTGGTTGCTGCAACGTTGTTTGCCGCAGCCAAAAATAGCCTTCCGCTGCATGTGGTGGGACTGGTACCGGCAACCGACAACCGGCCCGATGGAAATGCCTACGTTCCGGGCGATGTAATTACGATGTTCGACGGCACTACGGTGGAGATTAAAAATACCGATGCCGAAGGCCGCCTGTTGCTGGCCGATGCGCTGAGTTATGCCAAAAAATTTAATCCGAAACTGGTGATTGATGTGGCAACGCTCACCGGTTCAGCCGAAATCATTTCCGGTTCGCAAGCCATGGTAGCCATGGGAAACAATGCGGAGTACCTGCAGAAACTGAAACAGTTGGGCGATGAAATTTACGAACGGATGGTTGAAGTTCCCCTCTGGGAAGAATTTGCCAAACCACTGAAATCGAACATTGCCGATTTGAACAACCTCGGTGTTCGCGAGGCTCAAACTTCCATTGCCGGTAAATTCCTGGAACACTTTACAGCATATCCGTGGCTGCACCTCGATATTGCAGGAGTAGCCTTTCTGCAGGAAAAAGATTTTTACCGCCCGGCTGGTGGCACAGGTTTTGGCACGCGGCTGCTCTACCACTTTTTGAAAAAATTCAATTAAAAACGTAACTTTGCCATCCGTTTTTAAAAGACTACATATTAATCCTATAGAAAAAATAGCATGACAAATACAATCAAAGTAGGAATATCACACGGCGACATCAACGGAATCAGTTATGAGGTAATTATGAAAACGCTGCTCGATCCGCGTATCATGGAAATGTGCACGCCCATCATTTACGGATCGCCCAAAGTGGCGGCGTATCACCGGAAAGCATTGAATATAAATAATCTCAGCCTGAATCACGTTCGCTCGCCGAAAGAAGCCGGCCCTGGCCGTGCACATGTGCTCAACTGCATCGACGATAACATTCGGGTGGAGCTGGGAAAATCTACACCCGATGCCGGCGAAGCTTCGTTTATGGCTTTGGATAAGGCAGTTACCGATCTACAGGAAGGTTTAATCGACGTCCTGGTTACGGCGCCTATCAACAAAGACAATATTCAAAGCGAAAAATTCAATTTCCCCGGGCATACCGAGTTTTTGGCCCAGCGGTTCAATTCGCCCAATTTTGTGATGCTGATGGTGAGTGAAACCATGAAAATAGGGTTGGTTACCACACATTTGCCACTTTCCGGAGTTGCGGAACATATTACCAAAGAAGTTATTTTGTCGAAACTTCGCATTATTTCACAGGCGTTGCAGCAGGATTTTGCCATTACCCGTCCGCGCATCGCGGTTTTCGGGTTGAATCCGCATGCCGGCGACAACGGGTTGCTGGGAAAAGAAGAGAACGAAATTATTCAACCGGCTATTATTCAGGCAAAAAAAGAAGGGATTATCGCATTGGGACCTTACCCTGCCGATGGCTTTTTCGGTTCGGAAAACTACCGGAAATTCGATGCTATTCTGGCCATGTATCACGATCAGGGACTGATTCCTTTTAAACTGGCGTCGTTCGATCGCGGGGTCAATTATACGGCAGGTTTGCCTGTTGTGCGCACGTCGCCTGCCCACGGAACTGCTTACGAACTGGCCGGAGAAGACAAGGCTTCGCCCGATTCGTTCCGGCAGGCGCTTTACCTGGCCATCGATATTTACAAAAACCGTAAAATTTATGCGGAAATTTCCAAAAACCCGCTAAAAAAATACGATATCAATTCGAACCAGGAAGATGAGAGTGTTGATATAGAAGCGGAAGACGACAATAACTACTAAATTTTTTATCCATGTATGAATTTATCCGGGGAGCAGTTGCCGATCTCAACCCGGCGGGTGTTGTGGTTGATGCCGGCGGAATCGGTTATTTTGTCAATATTTCGCTGAACACCTACAGTAAAATCAGCGGGAAGCAGGAGGTGCACCTGCATCTTCACCAGGTAGTACGCGAAGATGCCCACGTTTTATATGGTTTTGCTGAAAAAAGGGAACGGGAGTTATTCCGCAACCTGATCTCGGTAAGCGGGGTAGGTGCGAGTACAGCCATAATGATGCTTTCATCGCTGAATCCGGATGAAATTACCGCAGCAATTGTATCGGGAAATGCCGACGTACTGAAAGCCGTAAAAGGTATAGGCGCCAAAACGGCTCAGCGAATTATTATCGACCTGAAAGACAAACTGGGTAAAATGCCGGACAGTGGTCAAATTTTAATTTCGTCAGACAATACTCTGCGAAATGAAGCGTTATCAGCATTAGTCATGCTGGGGTTTGCGAAAAAGGATGCAGATAAGACCGTGTCTAAAATTATAAACGATAATCCGGAAGCGACAGTGGAAAGTGTGATAAAAACAGCATTAAAAAGGTTATAAAACTGGAATGAACTTGGCCTGCTTTTTACGTAAATTAAGCTTATTTTGCCTGCTTGTGTCCCTGCTTGCACATGCTGTGAACGCTGTTGCGGCCAAGCCTGCTTTGGAATATATTACAATTGACCAGCCCCAGGATACCGTTGTGACGGACACCACCGGTCGACTTCCGTTTCCGTTTAGAGACCAGCCGGCTTTTGGAATTCCTTCACAGGATTCGACCAAAATATTCCTGAACAGACCCAGTAACATCAACTTCGAAATTGAATACGACGCCGAAACAGGTCAGTATATTTTCTACGAAAAAATCGGAAACCTCAACTACCGGTTGCCGCAGGCCATGTCGCTCGACGACTACATCAATTACGATTTTGAAAAGTCGGTACGCGACTACTGGCGGCAACGCAGCCGCATCCACGAAATGGACCAGCGGGGTTCGCTCATTCCGCAGTTAACCATTGGCGGCGAGGCGTTTAACCGGGTTTTTGGCGGAAATGTGGTGAACATTCAGCCGCAGGGATATGTGGAAGTTAGTTTCGGATACCAGGTAAATACTACCGAAAACCCGGCTATTCCCGAACGTTTGCGCAGAGTGCCCACATTCGATTTCGATGAAAAAATTCAGATGAACGTGATGGGCCAGATTGGTACCAAAATGAACATGCGGGTGAATTACAATACCGAAGCCACGTTCGATTACGAAAACAAAATGAACCTGGAATATACCGGCGATGAAGATGAAATCATTAAACGGATTGAAGCCGGTAATGTTTCGCTGCCGCTGAGCGGTTCTCTCATCACAGGAGCTTCCAACCTGTTTGGGGTTAAAGCCGAAATGCAGTTCGGAAAATTAACAGTTACAACACTGTTTTCGCAACACAAGGGCGAAACCCAAACCGTTGAAACCGAAGGAGGCGCACAGATTACCAACTACGAAATTTCAGCCGCCAATTACGACGCCAACCGCCACTTTTTTCTGTCGCAGTATTTCAGGGACAATTACGACAGGTGGCTGCAAAATACCGCAGTGCCGTTGTCACCCATCAGCATCAATAAAATTGAAATTTGGGTAACCAACAAGTCCAATAATTTCGAAGAGTCGCGTAACATTATTGCATTTCAGGATTTGGGGGAGCACAATCCACATATTTACAACAATTTAGCCCAGTTTCAGGAAACTGCCGGCAATCCTTATCCCGAAAATATTTTTCCGCACAACAATGCCAACGGCTTGTATTACGAGATGGCAAACACCTACACCGACATCAGAAGTACACAAAACATAACCTCGGTGATGGCGCAATTTGGCGCCGATTTTATGGGCGGGCAGGATTTTGAAAAAATTGAACAGGCACGAAAACTTTCTCCTTCGGAATATACAGTGAATGAACGGCTGGGCTACATTTCGCTGAATACCGCCCTCAATTCGGATGAAATTCTGGCCGTGGCATTCAGTTACACGTCAAACGGAAGGGTTTTTCAGGTAGGTGAATTTTCAACCGATGGTATTTCTGCACCCCAAACTCTGATTCTGAAACTTTTAAAAGGCACGAACCTTTCGCCCAATCTGCCCACATGGGATTTGATGATGAAAAACATTTACAATCTGGACGCCTACCAGCTTACCCGCGAAGATTTTATGCTGAATATTGTTTACCAGAACGATTCCACCGGAACCTACATCAATTACCTTCCCGAAGGAAGATTGAACGGACACATTCTGCTTGAGGTAATGAATCTCGATAAGCTGAACAAGCAGCTCGACCCCTATAAAGACGGTGTTTTCGATTACATCGAGGGAATTACTGTAAATTCCAACCGCGGAAGAATCATTTTTCCGGTGATTGAGCCTTTTGGAAGTCATCTGGCCGATTCCATTCAGGATCCGGTACTGATTGAAAAATATACATTTCAGTCGTTGTACGATTCCACCCAGGTTTATGCCGAACAGGATGCCGAGCACAATAAGTTCAGGCTGGTCGGGAGTTACAAGGGAGCCTCGGGTTCCGATATTGCCATCGGTTCGCTTAACCTGGCACAAGGTTCGGTAAGAGTAACTGCCGGCGGACGCGAGTTAATGGAGAACGTGGATTATACCGTAGATTATACACTGGGACGGGTGAAAATTATCAATCAGGCTCTGCTGGAAGCAGGAACGCCGATTCAGGTTTCTACCGAAAGTGAAGACCTGTTTACCATGCAGCGGAAAACCCTGCTGGGAACGCACGCCAACTATGCTTTTTCCGATAATTTTAACATTGGGGCCACTGCGTTGTACATGCAGGAGCGGCCGCTTACGCAAAAAGTAGATTACGGTGAAGACCCCATTTCCAACCTTATGTTGGGAATGGATGCCCGCTATTCCACCCAAAGTATGTTCCTTACCAAAGCGGTGGATGCGTTGCCTTTTTACAGTACCAACACCCCATCAACCATCGATGTGGAAGCTGAAATTGCCAAACTCATCCCCGGTCATTCCAGGGTGATTGAAAAAAGCGGAAATGCCTACATTGACGATTTTGAAGGCACAAAAACCACTATCGATCTGAAAGCACGGCAGTCGTGGAGCCTGGCAAGTACGCCGCAGTTGCAGAACGATTTGTTCCCCGAGGGCAATCTGACCAACCAGCTCGAGTATGGTTTTAACCGGGCAAAGCTGGCATTTTATATTATCGATCCACTGTTTCTGAGAAATAACAGCCTCACACCCAACCATATCAAAAACGATCCGGATCAGCAATCCAACCATTTTGTGCGCGAAGTTTTCGAAAAAGAAATTTTTCCGGCCAAAGAATCACCGGTGGGACAACCTACCAACATCCCCGTTTTCGATGTGGCCTATTATCCCGAAGAACGTGGTCCGTACAATTTCGATACTTATCCTTCGTCGTATTCAGCTGGTGTCAATCAGGATGGTTCGCTGGCAGCACCCGAAACACGCTGGGGCGGAATCATGCGAAAAATTGAAACCAGTGACTTCGAGACGTCAAATATCGAATTTATTGAATTCTGGATGATGGACCCCTTTGTTTACGATACGCTCGATATGCACAATGGTGGAGATCTTTATTTCAATCTGGGAGAAATTTCCGAAGATATTTTAAAAGACGGAAGAAAATCGTTCGAACAGGGTCTGCCGACATCAGCAGCGGCTGTCAATGTGGATACCACCGCATGGGGACGGGTATCGACACTTCAGTCGTTGGTAAATGCTTTTGTAAATGACCCCGAATCGCGTCGTTATCAGGACATCGGGTTGGACGGACTGGCTGATGAAGATGAACAACTTTTTTTCGAAGATTACCTGAACCAGCTGCGCGATTTGGTGTACGACGATGTTTTCGAAAAATATTTTAACGACCCTTCCTCGGATAACTTCCATTATTACCGGGGGTCCAATTTCGACGCCGATGAAGTTGGAATTCTGGAAAGGTATAAAAATTTCAACGGCCCCGACGGCAACTCCCCAACTACCGAAATGTCGCCCGAGTCGTATCCTACAGCAGCCTCTTCCATTCCCGATATGGAAGACATTAACAACGACAATACGTTGAACGAAAACGAAAGGTATTACCAGTACAGAGTCAACATCCGGAAACAGGATATGCAGCTGGGAAACAATTACATTACCGACATCAAAGAGAGCCGGGTGCAGTTAAAAAACGGGCAAATCGGCGAGGTAAAATGGTACCAGTTTAAAATTCCGGTACGCGATCCCGATCAGGTGTTTGGAAATATTCGCGACTTTAAATCCATCAGGTTTTTGAGAATGTACCTGCGGGGATTTGAAGATCCGGTAATTCTGCGTTTTGCCACCCTCGACCTGGTGCGTGCCGACTGGCGACGGTACTCACGCCATATTGGCGAACCCGATGCCGTTTCACCCAATGCCAATTTTGACGTTTCGGCGGTGAATATTGAAGAAAACGGAAGCCGCGAACCGGTAAATTACATTCTTCCTCCGGGAATCAGTCGCGTTATCGACCCCGCAAACCCGCAGCTCAGGCAATTGAACGAACAGTCGATGGTTTTAAAAGTGACCGAACTGGAACAGGGCGATGCCCGCGCAGCCTACAAACCGTTGTACATGGATTTCAGAAGATACAAAAGGTTAAAACTGGAAGTACATGCCGAAGAAATGCCCGACTATCCCCTGAATGACGATGAACTGCACTTTTTTGTCCGGTTGGGTTCCGATTACAATTTCAACTATTACGAATACGAAATACCGCTGAAACTGACGCCTCCGGGGCGTTATAACGGTGAAATCGAATCGGACCGCTACATCGTATGGCCCGATGAAAACAGACTGGATATTCCGCTTGAAATATTTACCAACCTGAAACTCGACCGGAATGCAGATATGCGTGCAGCCGATTCGCAAATTGGCATTCAGGACATTTACGAAGGGGTTCACCGGGGCTGGAACAAGGATAAAAACAGGATTCGCATAAAAGGAAGCCCCAACCTGGGAAATGTTCAGGTTGTTATGATGGGAATCCGGCACAAAAGAGGACAGTTAAATACCGGGCCAAAAGCCGTGGAAGTTTGGGTAAACGAAATGCGGCTTTCCGATTTTGACGAAAGCGGAGGTTGGGCAGCCAACGCGCGGGTCACTGCCCGCCTGGCCGATTTGGGAAGCATCACCGTTGCCGGTCGTACCCGTTCTGCCGGGTTTGGCAGCATCAGCCAGAATATGAACAGTCGCGCCTTGGAAGATTTGAACGAAATCGATGTGGCTACCTCCATTGATTTGGGACGCTTTTTCCCCGAAAAAGCAGGCGTGCGACTTCCCATGTATTACGGTTACTCGCGTAGTGTAAGAAATCCGCAGTACAATCCGCTCGAACCCGATATTGAACTCGACAAATCGCTGGAAAGGGCTGAAACACAGCAAATCAGGGATTCCATAAAACATATGTCGCAGGATTTGGTTGAACGAAAGAGCCTTAACTTTACAAATGTGAGGGTGGAGCCCCAACGCGAACAAACCAAAGCGCGTATTTACGACCCGGAAAATTTTTCGGTTTCCTATTCCTACAACGAAATTTTCAGACGAAATGTAAACACAGAATACAACCTCGATAAAACCTACCGGGGAATGTTCTCCTACAATTACAGCGCCAGGCCAACGTTGGTCGAACCATTTAACAAAGTTGGCCTCCTCCAAAAAGGACCGCTGAAACTCATTGGCGATTTCAATTTTTATCCGCTACCCACACAAATTTCGTATCGAACGGATCTATCGCGGCGGTACCACGAGATTCAAACCCGGAACATTACCAACCCCCAGTTTGTACTTCCGGCAACCTACGAAAAAGATTTTCTTTGGAACCGGTTTTTCGATTTGCGTTACGACCTCACCCGTTCCATCAAGTTCGACTTTTCTTCGCGGGCTACTTCCCGTATCGATGAGCCGGAGGGACGTATTAACCGCGATATGGATGAATACCAGATGCTTAGAGATTCCATTCTCACCAATCTGTGGAATTTGGGAAGACCCACGTTGTACAACCACAATGTGAATATTTCCTATACACTGCCGATAAACAGAATTCCTATGCTGAATTTTATTTCATCAACCGTGCGGTATCAGGGAACTTACGACTGGCAGGCCGGCCCTATTACTGCCGACACCATCAGGCTGGGGAACCGGGTACAGAACTCGCGGAATATTCAGCTTACCGGAAATGTGAACCTGCAAAGTTTGTACAATAAAGTACCTTATTTCCAGGAATTGAACCAGAAGTTCCGGAGAACAGGTGGAAGCCGGTACAGCATGAACCGGCAGTCGGGCGGAGGAAGAGCGCAACAACAGCAACAACAACAACCCGGGCGAAAGGTCGAACAAACCTATAACGGCAGCATAAATGCGAGGCCAAACCAACCCCAGACAATTGTTCACAAACTGAATACGCGAAAAGTGCGCGTAACGGCTACCAAAGAAGATGGCGAGGCGGTCAGGGGCAGAACAAATATTGTTGACGCCAATACAGTGGAGTTTACCGCTTTGGCTGATAGCGGACAGGTTGCGGTTACAGTTAGTGGTGTGCCGGGAGACCAAACGCTTTTTAAAGACATTGTTGACCTTACTACCCGGATGTTGATTGGCGTGCGCACCATTTCGGTAAATTACAGCATTAACGGCGGTACGGTTTTACCCGGCTACCTGCCCGAACCACGTTTGTTTGGCGCCGGTACCTATTATCCTGAAAACGAAATGTTCGGAAGAAACCTGCCGGGCAGTTTTGCACCCGGATTTCCTTTCCTTGCAGGCTGGCAGGATTACAACTTTGCCCGAAGGGCAGCCGAAAATGGCTGGGTAACAACCGATTCGACGCTGAATATGCCGTACCTGTTCACCAAAAACGAAAGGTTCAGCATCCGAACAACCGTCGAACCGCTTCCAGATTTGCGAATCGATGTAACCGCCGATCGGTCATTCTCAAAAAATATCAGCGAATTTTATAACTATAATCCTTCATCCGGCGAATTCAGGGCCAACAGTTTTACAGAAACCGGAAACTTCAGCATGTCAACGTTAACATGGGGTACCGCATTTTTTGCAATGGGAAAAGAAGAAGTGCACCAGAGTGAAGCTTTTGAAAATTTTAAAGAGTACCGTGAAATTATAGCAAACCGCCTGGCAGCCCGCAGAAATCCTGATAACGGTTTCGGTTATGATCCGTCAGCTCCAAATCAGGAATATCCCGGATATCCCGATGGTTACGGGCCAAACTCTGTGGAAGTGATGGTCCCGGCTTTTTTGGCGGCTTACCAGAACAAAGATCCGCATTCGGTTTCTTTAGGCCTTTTTCCGTCCATTAAATTTATCCGACCTAACTGGCGGGTGCAGTACGAAGGAATGGTTTCAAAAATTCCCGGGCTGAACCGAATCATGCAGTCGCTGAATTTTACACATGCCTACCGTTCGAGCTACAATGTGGGTTCGTTTATAACCAACCTGAACTACGAGGAACAAGCCGACGGGTTCAGCTACGTGCGCGATATTGCCAACAACTTTATCACACCGTACGATTTTAATTCGGTGAGTATTACCGAAACGTTCAGCCCGCTGATTAATATGGATATCATGTGGAAAAACGATTTTACCACGCGGGGCGAGATCAAACGTTCGCGAAATCTGACACTTTCGTTCGCCAACAATCAACTCACCGAAATTCTGAGCGATGAATATACTGTTGGTCTGGGGTATCGTTTTACGCAGATGGACCTCATTATCAAAACGAAAAACTCGCAACAGGCTTATTCCAACGACCTGAACCTGAGGGCCGACCTTTCCTACAGGAAAAATAAAACGGTTTTACGGAAAATTGTGGAAAACGATGACCAGATTACTGCGGGACAAAGTGCTTTTACCATAAAAACCACTGCCGACTACATGCTCAGCGACCGTTTTCAGTTGAGGGTCTTTTTCGACAAAGTACTGAATAATCCGTTTACCCAGCTTTCTTTCCCCACTTCAAACACCAATTTTGGGGTAAGTTTCAGGTTTACGTTGGCACAGTAAAAAGGAAATCTTAATTTTGGATTCATTTTTTTTGAACGACATGTTATGGATTTTAGCTTACTCAATTTGAATACGCCGCTTCAGGTGATAAATCAGGGAATGCGGGAAAGCCTGATTGGTAATCTGGGAATTGAAGTGACCAAAACCGGTGAAGGGTTGGTTGAAGGATTCCTGCTTCTTTCAGAAAAAAACAGCCGCCCCGATGGAATTTTACACGGTGGCGCCAATCTTGCGCTGGCCGAAACGCTGGCCGGACTGGGAAGCATGTTACTGATCGACTTAAAAGAATTCGATGCTCTGGGCACACAGGTTTCGGGTAACCACACTGGCGTTTTATCGGAAGGAAAGGCGCTGGCAGAAGCAAAAATTATTCACCGTGGAAACAAGACCCACATCTGGAATGTTGATGTAAAAAATGAAGAAGGCCGGCTGATTTCAACTGTCCGCGTTACAAATATGATTGTAAAAAGGGATGAATAATACCAAAAAATTTTCTTTTTTTATCGATAAACTGATAGCAAAAAATTGTCCTTTTGCCTTGTGGTCGATGCCCGGTAGCAATACGCCTGAAATTCTTATCGCCGAAAAAGAAGGAATTATCCACCTGGAAAAATTCAATAATCTGAACGGAGAGGAGGGATTCGTTTTTGCACCTTACGAAATCACTGAAAATGCCCCGCTGGTGCTTTTAAAACCGGGAATTTATAAAAAAGGTCTTCCGGGAATTTTGGAAATTGATTGCAGCAGTATTCAGGAAGAGACGAACGATGAAATCGTGACGCAGGAAACACCGTTTATCATTTCACACAACGAATATTTGAAAGATATTGAACATACCATCAGCGAAATAAAAAGTACAAAACTGGCAAAGGTTATCGTTTCCCGGCTGATTCCACATAACCGGATGAGCGAATCGGTCGGTGAAATTTACCTGGAACTTTTTCAGCAAACACCCAACGCCTTTGTTTATCTGGTCAATCTTCCGGCAAACGGGAAAAGCCAGGCAAAAGCAGGATTGTGGATGGGCGCCACCCCGGAAGTGTTGCTGAAATCGGAGGGGAAAACGCTGGAAACGGTTTCACTGGCGGGAACTCAATCCCGCCGCGCTGTTAACGACTACAGTTGGTTTACAAAAGAAATCGAAGAACAGGCGTTTGTATCGCGTTACCTGCTCGATGTTTTTTACCGGTTCAACATTCACCCATATACCACGCAAGGACCCGAAACGCTGGAGAGCGGGAAAGTGGCGCACCTGGCCACGAGCTTCCGGTTTGCCGCAAAAAAGCTGGCGTCGAACCTCGGCGATTTTATTGCCGAACTTCATCCCACTCCTGCGGTTTGTGGTTATCCTAAACCGAAAGCAGCGAAATTTATCCCAAAAATTGAAAAACACGACCGTCGTTACTATTCGGGTTATCTCGGTCCGTGGCGGCTGAACGGCGATGTGGGATTATTTGTAAATTTGCGCTGTATGGAAATTTTGCCAAAACAGTACATTTTGTATTCCGGAGGTGGAATTACTGCCCGTTCGGTTCCCGAAGACGAGTGGGAAGAGACGAATAAAAAAGCCACCACGTTGTTGTCGGCCATTGAAGCAGTGCAAAACCGATGATTTCAACTAAAAAACATATTCAGCAACTGGCGGCCATTTTGCTTGCAAAAGGAATTACCGACATCGTTATTTCTCCGGGATCACGCAGCGGTCCGTTGGTGCACACGCTGGCAACAAATGATAAATTTAACTGCCGAACTGTTGTGGACGAGCGTAGCGCCGGCTATTTTGCGTTGGGTCTGGCACAGGCCAAACAAAAACCGGTAGCGCTGGTTTGCAGTTCCGGGACTTCCACGCTCAATTACGCGCCGGCTGTGGCAGAAGCGTTTTACCAAAACATTCCGCTGATTGT
>CAZXHP010000030.1:0-26353 GCA_964639655.1 uncultured Mariniphaga sp. | reverse complement strand
TATTCAAAATTTTTGGCTCAAAAAAAATTTTAAAAAACCGAACAAGAGATTCTAATAAATCTGTAATTGGTTTCAGAACGGTTTTTTTTATATACAGCCGCAAACCAGTCCGTCAGCGAGGCTGTCTAAAAATTCTCCGGTTCTCTTTTTTTCAGCATCAGTTCCCTTACATCGTGAACACACCGGTAGTAAAACTTCTTTGTTTATTTCCGCGTTTTCGTCCGACACAGGTTGTTTACAAACAAAACAAATGCGATTGTTTTTTGTCATAATTTCTTCGGAATTTTAATGTGCAAAAGTACCCAAAAATTCAGATTTTAATGCAACACCGTTGTCACTGCCGCAATATCCTTTTTTTCCCAGTTAATTTCAACTCCAATTTTCAGTTATTGTAAAACAGACAATTTTTTTTGAAAGATATGTTGTAGAATATATTTCTTGCATGAATGATTTTTTATGTTTGTATGTATGAAAATTGATATCATCTCATTGCTAATTATCCTCTTAATGGCGGGAAAAGTTGCCGGCACAGACTTTCGTTATTTACAAACCGAAAACGGCTTGCCCGACGGCGAGATTAATTCCATAGTGCAGGACAGTTTGGGTAATATGTGGTTGGCAACCTGGACGGGGTTGATTAAATACGATGGTTACTATTTTGATGTTTACAGGCCAAAACTTGGCGATCCTGCAAGTTTACCCGAAAAAAAAGTGAAAAAACTTTTTGTCGATTCAAAGGATAACCTGTGGGTTGCAACTTCCGCCGGTTTGTGCCGGCTCAACAAACACGATAATTCCTTTACCACCTGTGAGTTTGAGGGAAGGCCGGGAATGGCGGTAAATATCATTCAGCTGGCGGAAAGCGATAACCATCTTCTGGTTCAAACTGTCGATGGTTTTTTCTGTTTGCCTTTGGATGAGGCCGGCAGCGAAAGTGTTCTGTTGAAAAGCTGTGCGGTAACCCAATCGGGCAATCCCCTGGCGCCCTTTTTTACCAACTTTTTTTCCTTCGGAAATAAAGTGGTTTTAATCAATAACAGCAGCAGCACTAATACCGGTATAATGTATTTTGCTTCTGTAAAAAGAAGTGATGATGATTTCCGGCTCGAAGCAGATACGTTGCTGCAAACAGATGGTTGGGTAAATGCGGTTGAATATGTGCCGGTTGAAAAAACGTTGTATCTGGCCACCACAAAAGGAGTACTCCCTTTTTCTGTGGAGCGGAAGCAGTTTGTGAAAAACATTTTTTTTAAGGATCAGGATATACAAAAACTTTTATATACAAGTAACCACCATATTTACGCGTCGTTACCCCAGCCCAAACTTCTAACCATCAACCTCCACACCGGTACCACAGGTTCTTACGCATCGAATCCGCACAAGGCCGGCAGTCTGTTAGACAATGAAATTCACGCGCTTTGTGAAGATTTTTCGGGAAACCTTTGGATAGGTCACCAGGGACAGGGAATCAGCATTATGGATCTCCACCGGAAAAAGTTCCATTCGTTTATACGTGATCCCTTTCAGGAGACATCCCTCAGTTCGAACACCGTTATGTGTTTTAACGGAACGGAAAATGAAATTTTTATAGGATGCCGAAATAACGGGTTGAACATTGTTGCCAAAAATCAAACTACAGGGAGTGATATCGTTTATCAAACACTTTCGTTAAAATCTGAAAATACACCGGGTAATGTTAGCGACGGAGTTTGGGATATTGCAAAACAATCGGATTCGCTTTTTTGGGTTGGAACCGACAGGGGGCTCTTTCGCCTGCTGAAGAAAAAATCGGGATGGAACCTGGAACCTTTCTCCGGGAATCCTGCCATCACATCGGTTGTACGAAAGGTGTTTATCGATTCCAATAATAATGTATGGTGCGGAACCCAGGACTTCGGACTGATTTTTATTCCCAACCTGCAGCAGAATAGAGAGGGTATAAGCTACCGGTTCGAAGCGGAATCCGAAAATCCTGAATCGCTCTCTGACAATGTCATTTTAGATATTTTTCTGGACAGCAGAAAAAGGTTCTGGATTGGCACAAACAACGGATTTAATCAATTAACCGGCGATTATGAAAACCTCGACCTGTCGGGGAAAAGTAAACCTGCATTAAGCTTTAAACAATATGTTGCAAAACATCCCCATCCCGATTTTTTAAACAACAACGAAATCAATTGTTTTTACGAAAATTACGACGGTAATTTATGGATTGCCACACAGGGAGGAGGAATAAATATTTTTGATCCTGCAACTGAAAAATTCAGCCATCTGACAACAGATGACGGATTACCCTCCAACGATGTAATTGCAATGGTACCCGACGAACGTGGTAATTTATGGATTTCAACCAGCAGGGGACTGGCGCGTTACAACCGGTTTGGAAACGCACCCGGGTTTACCGTGTTCAATTCGGCCGACGGACTGCAGAGTGAAATTTTTATGATTAACTCCGGCTACAAAGCAACCGACGGGCAGCTGTTTTTTGGCGGCGACAGGGGATTTACCTGTTTTTATCCCAGCGAAATTCAAATCAATGAAATCGCGCCCAAAGTTTCGTTAACGCAGTTTCGGATAAGAAACAAGGTTGTGGAAATCGGCGATACCATATACAAGGGTTCTGTGCTGAATACGGTGTTAAACCGGGTTGAAAAAATTACGCTTCCCTTCAAAAGTAACAACTTCAGTATAGGAGTTTCCTCCATCCATTTTCAATATCCCGAAAATAACGAAATTACGTATATTCTCGAAGGTTTGTTTGAAACCTGGTACACAGTTCCTGCTTCCAGCCGATTTGTTTATTTTTCGAATATTCCGCCGGGAACCTACACGTTCAGGGCAAAAGCGGTGAGTGCCGACGGTATTTTGTCAGCCGGTGAACGATCGATGATTGTTGAAATCAGGCCACCCTGGTACGGAACATGGCTGGCTTATTTTGTGTATCTGACAGCCGGTTTGTTTCTGGCTTACGGTATTGTTTATATTTTGGTAAACCGGCAGAAGTTAATTTACCAAAAGAAAATTGATAAAATAGCCATCGAAACCAATGAAAACAAAATGCAGTTTCTTACAAACATTGCCCACGAACTTCGCACGCCGTTAAGTCTTATTGTGGCTCCCGTCGAGGACATGGTTAAAAATATGAACACGGATTATAAGTGGAAAAACCATCTTCAGCTGATATCGCGGAATTCAAACTACCTGCTGCGGTTAATAAACCAGATTATTGATTTCAGAAAACTGCACGCCGGCAAACTTTCATTTAATCCGCAACCGGTTGATATTGTGCGGGTAGTAAAAGATGTAGTGCTGAATTTTAAAGGATTTAAGTCCGGAAGCAATATAAATCTTCAGGTAAAAGTTCCATCGGAATCCATAATAATTTATGCCGATGTACAAAAAATTGAAGAGGTATTGTACAACCTTATTTCCAATGCGTTTAAGCACACGTTCGACTACCATTCGATTTCCGTAATACTTAATGTTAGCGAACCGGACAGCACGGGAAACAAAATGCTGCAACTAACGGTTTTTAATGAAGGGAAGGAAATTTCGGACAAAGACAAATCGCGGATTTTTGAACGGTTTTACAAGGTCGATGAAAAAGCGGAAGGAGCGGGTATTGGATTGTCGTTTTCCAAGTCGCTGGTTGAAATGCACAACGGTAAAATAGAGGTGGAATCGCTCCCCGGAAAAGGTGTCGCCTTTCACGTTTTACTTCCTGTGCAGGAACATGAAATACACCGGCCGGAAAAATCTGATTTCACGTTTCCTGTCGATTTAACAGATAATGCCGCGTTAGGCGCAAAGCTATATGATGTGCCCCGTCAGAACACAGAAACTAAAATTGATGGTAAGGGGAAGGTATTGATTGTTGAAGATAACACGGAGTTGGGAGAATTCCTGACCGGAGTTTATTCGAGAAGTTACAACTGTTTATTTGCCCGGAACGGCGAGGAAGCATGGAAAATGGTGCAAAAACAGTATCCCGACATTATTGTTTCCGATGCAATAATGCCCCGGATGGACGGACTGGAATTGTGCAGAAAAGTGAAGGAAACCCGGGATACCTGCCATATTCCCGTGCTTCTGCTTACTGCAAAAAATTCGCCCGAGCAAATAGCCGAAGGATACAAGGTTGGCGCAGATGCGTACGTGACCAAACCTTTCGATTTAAATCTGCTGATGTCGCAAACCGAACGGCTCATTCAAAACCGCGCATTAATCCGGGAAAAATACCGCACCCGAAACTTTATGGTTGAGGTGGAAAGAAGCAACACGCCCCGCGACGAAGAGTTTGTTCAAACCGTTAAGGCCATCCTGGAGTCAAACGTTTCCGATCCTGAATTTAATGTGAACCGGCTGGCTCAGGAGCTCAGTATAAGTACCACTCAGCTTTACCGCCGGCTTAAGGAATTAACCAACTATTCTCCGGTGGAATTTATACGGATTGTTAAACTTCAAAAAGCGTACGGCCTGTTAAGCACCGGAAACAACACGGTTAAGGAGGTGTGTTACCTTACAGGTTTTAACAACATGTCTTATTTTATCAAATGTTTCCGGGAACAGTTCGGTGTAACACCTGCCAGTTTCAGAGACCACGGACTGACGGAAAAAGACCGGGAAAAAGTAATTAATACGTTTAAAAACTAATAATTTTGTTAGAAATACAATAATTATTTGGACTATGTATGATTTGTGTTATTTATGGTTGAATTTGTAACACATTGTGAGTTCTAAATTTTATATGTTTGGCATTAAATTCTATGCAATCTATGGCTAAAAACTTAAAAAAAATGACCGGACTGAAGGTACCTTTTCTTCTTGCAGTTATTGGGGTATTAACTGCAATGAGTTGCCGCGATGATTTACGGGAGCGTAAATATGAAAGGCCCGACTGGCTGGCCGGCAAGGTCTATTCTCAGATTCTGGAATACCCGGAGTTGAGTACGTTCGCCCGGTGTCTGGAATTAACCGGCTACGATACCATTATTAATGTATCGGGAAGTTACACAGTGTTTGCTCCTTCCAACGAAGCATTTAACAGTTGGATTGCCCAAAAGGCGGGATGGAGCAGTGTAGAAGATATTCCTGCCGGTGAACTCAACGAGTTGGTGAAATACCACATCGTTCAAAATGCCTGGTCGAAGCAGCAATTGCGGTCGCTCGATGTATTTGGCTGGATAGACACGCTCGATTTAAATAACAATAAACCCAGGGGCTTTAAGCGGGAAACGCTGTTGAGAGATGAAAACCGAAAATTTGGCTGGACACAGGTTGGAGAAAGAAATAAACTCCGGCCAATCCTTCAGGATACGCTAAGTGCTTCAAAACACCGAAGGGTAATTACCGACTCCCGAAAATATGCGCCGCTATTTTACAGTGAGTACCTTAATATTTACGATTTGACCCGCGACGATTACGAGTTTTATTTCAACAGGCCGTTCGAAGGTGCTTCCAACCTGTATTATGGAAATGCCAGGATTTCCAGTGATGAAATATTTTCTGAAAACGGGTTTGTTTATATTGTCGATCAGGTGGTAGAGCCGTTGGAAAATGCCTACCAGATGCTTGAAACCAACAACGGGAACGAAAGTTACACACAGTTTTTAAACCTGGTAAACTATTTCCCTTCTTTTTCCTACAACGACGATGAAACCAACAAACAGCCCGGAGCCAGCGAAGGTTTGGCCGTCGATTCACTTTTTAACCTCACTTTCCCCGAACTTACCTTTAACCTTACCAATGAAAGGACAAAAGCCCCGGCCGGTGTTGTGGGGTTACCCGAAAATGTGACCTACCGGTACCACCACGGTATGGTTGCACCAACCGATGCTGCTTTTAACGAGTTGATTGATACCTACATTAAAATACCTAATGGCTGGGGATCGCTTAACGGCGCTCCCGATAATATTAAGAGGATTATTGCCAATACACATTTGTCGGTTAACCCGGTTTATCCGTCTGATTTCACCAAAGGATTTTACAACGGCGAATTTGATTTGGTTAAAATTGAGCCGTCGGATATTGTACATAAGGAATTTGGCAGCAACAGCACTTTTATCGGGCTCGATAAAGCCATTGTTCCACGGGCCTTCAGCAGTGTTACCGGGCCTGTGTATTTGCGGCAGGGATTTCGTAAAGTGATGATTGCCATAGAACAGGCCGGGTTACTTTCGGCTTTAAAAAGGCAAAATCGGGATTATATGTTTTTTGTAGAATCTGATGCG
Organism: uncultured Mariniphaga sp.; assembly: GCA_964639655.1. Taxonomy (GTDB): domain Bacteria; phylum Bacteroidota; class Bacteroidia; order Bacteroidales; family Prolixibacteraceae; genus Mariniphaga. The sequence continues at coordinate 20,123 of CAZXHP010000030.1, read as the reverse complement.
AACACCAGGGTGGACTCGTCGTTGATTTACAATGAGATAAATGAAGTTTTTACCGTATTTATGATTAGTCCCGGAGCTGCTCCCCAGCAGTTTGCACTGTCGCAAAACGACCTGAGGGTTTTGCTGATGAGCCATGTAGCCACACGGCAACCGCGGGGTATGGCCCGAAAAGAATTTTTACCCAATCTTTCGGGCAGCTATATTATTGTGAACAATGAAACCGGAGAAGTTTCGGGCACAGCGTCCACAACCCGTGGTTACAAAGGAGCAACTCCGGTTCCTGAATTTCCGCGTGTACTGAGTTCAACCGCCGACAACGGAACGACCTACGAAATAAACAACTGGTTCAGTTTTTCGGTAACAAGTATTTATAACCGGCTCCAGAGCAACTATCCCGAATTTCATGCGTTGTTGCAACAGGCGGGGCTCGCTTTGACAAAGGAATTCAGGTACAGCTTTTTATCGGACAACGAGTTTTATACCATTTTTGCGCCCAGTGCCGAAGCGCTCGGTAACCTCGATGTTTCGTCCATGACAACGGAAGAGTTGCGAAAACTGCTGATGCTTCATTTTGTGCAGGGTGAACTTATTTTTACCGATGGAAGTTCAGCCCCCGGGTATTTTGAAACCACACGCATCGACGAGAAATCAACGCCTTTTTCAACAGTCTATACACAGCTTTACGTTGAGCCCGGCATCGATGTCATTCGGTTTAAAGACAAAGAAGGCGCTGTTTACACCGAGGTGGAAGAGTCGGAAAAAACAAACATGCTTACAGGCATTAACCTGGGGGAAAGCAACGATGTTTTCAACAACATATTTAATAATGCTGTAATTCACGAAATAGACCGGGTGTTGACATTCGGTGAAGTGGATAGCCAATAAATCAGACAAAACAATTTGTAGAAAACCAAAGGTTTGTGAACGAAATGAAAAGAATCAGAACTGTCCTAATATTTACAGTCGCACTTTGTAGTTATTTTGCAGCTCATGCCCAGGAGAAAACGATTTTGAGGGGCAGGGTGCTCGATAAGGGAGATAAAACAACCATTATCGGTGCCAATGTTGTGGAGTACGACAGCGAGGAGAGGGTGGTGAACGGAACCATTACCAACGTGAACGGCGACTTTGTTTTGCAGATGACAAATCCCCAAAATACAGTAAGAGTGAGTGTTATTGGCTATAAAGCACAGGAACTGGAAGTTGACCCGACAAAAACCATTGTAGTTGAACTCGAATCGGCCGATGTAGCATTGGGGGAAGTGACGGTGACCGCCGAAGCCCGTACAACAGGGGGTTTAACAAATATTGAAGATCGCGACAGGGCCTCTTCTTCTGTAAAGGTTGACCTGATGGACATGCAGGATGTGGGGGTGATCTCGGCTGCCGATGCATTGCAGGGTAAAGTGAGCGGGCTCGATATCATCAGTGCATCGGGCGACCCCGGCTCAGGTTCGCAACTGGTCATTCGCGGATTAAGTTCCATGGGAAACAGCGAACCGCTGATTGTTATCGACGGCATTCCGCAATTCAGAGTGACCACCGATTTCGATTTGAGTTCTGCCGACAGTGAAGACATCAGTAACCTAATTAACATTGCACTTCAGGATATTCGTTCCATCGAGGTTCTAAAAGATGCCGCTTCAACCGCTATTTACGGTTCGCGCGGCGCCGACGGTGTTTTGCTCATCGAAACAAAAAAAGGGCGAATGGGGAAAGTGCAGTTCGACTATCAGTATAAATACAACCTGAACGTGCAGCCACCGGCAATTCCCATGCTTAACGGAGATGAATACATTATGCTGCAGCTGGAAGAGTGGCACAACAGCCAGGGAGCTTTCGATATTCCTCCGGAGATTGCCTACGACAGGGATTTTGCCCATTTTTATAATTATTCTGCAAATACCGACTGGCTGCGGGAAATTACCCAGGATGGCGCTACCCACGATCACTATTTCAGTATTTCGGGTGGGGGCGAAAAAACGAGGTATTTTACCTCCTTCAGTTATGTCGATGAAGAAGGTACTACCATCAGCACCCGTTCCCGAAGGTTTTCATCGCGTATTAACCTCGACTACTTCCTTTCCAGAAATTTGCTTTTCCAGGTGAAATTTAATTATACGAATAATTTCCGCGACAATAACGTTTCCATTCAGGGAAATCACTGGCGGGCCCGAAACGTGCGCGAAATGGCCTACATTAAAGCCCCGAACATGAGTGTTTGGGAACGCGATGTGAATGGAAACTATACCGGAGAATATTTTACGCCGATTAACAGCTACCAGGGCGACGGCGTTACTTATTTCAATCCGGTTGCCGTAGCCCTTCTGGGAATGAATGACCAAACCACCAACCGCCTCGAAAATACGTTCATGTTACAATACCGCATAAACGACTGGCTGAGTTTTCGGGAGACCATCTCGTTTCAGTACGAAGGGTCGAAATCGAAAAACTACCTGCCCTACAATGCCATTGGCGCCGACTGGCTGGCGTGGAATGTGAACAAGGCGGAAGAAAGCAACAACCTGAGTAATTCGATTCGTACAGAAACGCAACTGACGTTTAGTTCTCCTTTTGAAAATGAAGACCACAGCGTTTCGGGAGCTTTAACCTGGCTCACCGACCAGTCGGGGTATGAATGGATGAACCTGCAGGGGAACAAAACACCAAGTGTGGACATTAAAGACCCCGCCATCGACCCGCAGATTAACTGGATAGGAACCGGCTCGGGCGAAGACCGACTGATTAGTGGTATGGGAAACATTAACTACAAATACCTCGACCGTTACCTGCTGCAAACCATCCTGCGCGCCGATGCCCACTCGTCGTTTGGGGTGAATAACCGCTGGGGCTTGTTTAAAGGGCTGTCGGTGGGATGGCGGTTTTCCAGTGAACCCTTCCTGAGTGGGACGGAATTTTTAGGGGAGAGTATGCTCCGTCTCAGCTGGGGAGTTTCCGGTCGCCAGCCTTCCGATGTGTATGCACGTTTCGCTTCCTATGAATCCACCGGAACAGGAAGTTACATTTTAAACCCGGCTATTGCACCAACAAGTATTCAGTTAAATAACCTGAGGTGGGAAACCATTACTTCATGGAACGCAGGGTTGGAACTGAACCTGTTTAAGGAACGGCTTTATATTGAAGGCGATGTTTACCAAAAAGTTACCAATGATATTTTGTTCGGTGGAACAAGGCCGGAAGATTACTATAAAATACCTGTATCATCTGGTTATGATGGATTGAAATTCCTCAATGGCGGTGAAATGACCAATACCGGTTGGGAACTGATGATAGATGCACGGCTGGTGCGTACAAAAGACTGGCTGGTTTCACTGAATTTTAATACTTCGCAAAACATCAACCGGTTTAATAAATTGCCGGAAAACTTTAATACCGAACGCTCTACTTCTATCGGAAACGGCGAATACCCGCAAATTGTAATGGAAGGGGAGCCCATAGGTTCGTTCTTCGGATTCAGGTATCTCGGAGTTTTTGCCAGCGATGCGGACGCAGTGGCACGCGATGCCGAAGGAAACATTTTGCGCGACGGAGAAGGTAAACCCATACCGCTGCAATATGCCGATACCTATATTTTTAAAGGAGGCGACCCCATTTACGAAGATGTAAACCACGACGGGAAAATCGACCTGAATGACGTCGTTTATATTGGCGACTCCAATCCTGATTTTATCGGTGGTTTTGGCGGGAATGTACGGTACAAAAATTTTGATTTTTCCGTGGGTTTCCACTACCGTATCGGGTTCGATATTATTAACGGTATTGCCCTGCAAACCGAAGGTATGAACGACCGGAACAACCAAAGCAAGGCCACACTGCGCCGGTGGCGTATTCAGGGACAGGACGAAGAAGGAATGTTGCCGCGTGCCTATATGAACCATCCGGCCAACAACCTGGGGTCGGACCGTTACGTGGAGAAAGGCGACTTTTTAAGGTTGAACAACGTGAAAATCGGCTATGAACTGAGCAAAGACTTATGCAACAAACTGGGTGTGCGCCGGGCTACTTTTGCCCTGAGTGCACGAAAACTGGTAACCTTTACAAGATACACCGGGCAGGACCCGGAAATCGGTCAGGATGCCAGCAACCCGTTTTGGATTGGTGTGGATGAGGCACGGACTCCTCCGCCACAGATTTATACTTTCAGCTTAGGTATTGGATTTTAAAAATTGGAGCGTATGAAATCAAAAATGAAATATTTTCTGCTTACCCTTTTGGTGTTTGTTCAGTTTTCGTGTAACGACTGGCTCGAACTCATCCCACCGAGCGGACTTATCCGCGACGAGTTCTGGAAATCGAAAGAAGATGTGGAAGCGGTATTAATGGCCGCCTATGAATCGTTTGGCGCCATGGACCGTAACCTGTTTTTGAAGGGCGAACTGCGTGCCGATCTGCTTCAGGGAGATGTGAACCAGTCGGACGACGAACGAAACGTGGCGGAAAGCAACATTTATCCGGCCAATTTTTTTGCCAGTTGGGCCGACTTTTACAAGGTGGTTAACTACTGCAACGAAGTCATAAAAAATGCGCCTGAAGTCAAAGAGATTGACAAAACATTCACCGATTTTCAGTTGCGCAGCCTCGTGTCGGAAGCCTATTTTCTGCGCAGCCTCGCTTACTTTTACCTGGTTCGCCTCTATCGCGATGTGCCGCTGGTACTGGAACCATCGGAAAGTGACGATACCGATTTTTATTTGCCTCAAAGCCCGGAAAATGAGGTGCTCGAACAAATAGTCAGTGATCTGAAAGCGAACAGGGATTTTGCGCCGACGGAAAGTTTTCCCACAATACAGGAGAACAAAGGCAGGGCTTCCAAAGCTGCGTTCGATGCGCTGCTGGCCGATATTGCCCTCTGGCGTTTTCAGTACGAAGAAGCTTTGACGCATATTCAGAAAATTGAACAAAACATCGAATTTGAACTGATGCCCAGCTCGCGATGGTTTCAGCTTTTTTACCCCGGTAATTCGCTGGAAAGTATTTTTGAATTTCAGTTTGACGGGAACCGCAATCAGCGTAACGGAATGTTTGGAGCAACCGAACAAAACGCCTATCAGTACGATCCCAGCCAAAAAGCAGTGGAGATGTTTGGCCGCGAATATTCGAAGGAAATTGTGCGTGGCGAAGGTGCAACCATTGGCAAAATAGGCGACGATGATTTTATCATCTGGAAATATGTGGGGCAATCACCCGACGGACTTTCGGTGCGTGCCGGGGCACAGCAATACAGCGCCAACTGGATCATTTACCGGCTGGCTGATGTGTTGCTGATGAAAGCCGAAGCCCTTTCGCAACTCGACCGCTATACCGAGGCGCTACTGGTGATTAACGAAATTCGTTCGCGTGCAAATGTGCAGCCGGTTTCACTTCCTTTTAACAAAGTAGCCTTCGAAGATGCCATTTTGGAAGAACGGGCACTCGAACTGGCTTACGAAGGTAAACGGTGGTTCGACCTGCTTCGTATGGGAAGGCGCAACAACTTCGCCCGGAAAGGGAAACTGATTGAAATCATTGTAAGTAATGTGCCATCTACCCAAAAAAGGATATTGTCGGCCAAGCTTACCAATCCCTCGGGATGGTATCTGCCGGTGCATAAAGATGAAATAGAACGTAATAAAAACCTGTTTCAAAACCCGTATTATGATTTTTAATATGAAAAAATTAGCATATTTTTTGGTTTTGGTGGTGGTTGCCGGAGCTTTCTCCTGCGACGATCCGGTTTTGGAGGCCACATTTGAAGACCTGGAAAAGATAACCATATACGACTACCTTATGGAAAATGAAGAAGATTTTTCCAGCTTCATTGCAATCCTCGAGAAAGGCGGTGTGTTAAAAACACTTAGCGCCTATAATCCCAACGGAATCGGTTATACGCTTTTTGCGCCCGATAACGATGCAGTGAACCGGTTTATCAGCGAATCCGACCAGTTTTCTTCGGTGAACGATATTCTCGGTAACGAATCGTATGCACAGGTTTTTAGTCGTTATCATGTTGTAAACGAAAGTGTTCGTTCCAACGAGTTTCCGTTCGGCGCATTTTCCGAACCTACACTCTCCGGCGATTTTCTTACTGTGAGTTTTATCATCGAAACCGATACCTCTTATTATAAAATAAACAATCAGGCGTCGGTAAATAAACCCAACATTGAAACTTCCAACGGTTATGTGCATCACCTCGAAACTGCGCTGGTGCCCGTTACTTTTACCAGCTATCAGTGGCTGGCCAACAATCCGGAATTCTCCATATTTAAGCAGGCCGTTGACCGGACGGGACTTCAGCCGCGCATCGATTTCAACCTGAAAGAGGACGAAACCAGACAGGCGGTTACCGTACTGGCCGAGCCCGATTCGGTGTATCGAAAATCCGGTATTCATTCCATCGACGATCTCATAAGTGTAATAAGTCCCGGCAGTTCCGACTTTACCAACTCCTCCAACAACCTCTACAACTATGTGGCCTATCATTTTTTAACGGGCAGTTATTTTTTAGACGATTTTGTGGATGAAAATACCAACTACAATACATTGTCCGAAATTCCACTCAACATTAACGGCAGAGGTCTCGATATTAAAATCAACCCCGGAAAAGAGCTGTTTGAAATTATTGTTCATCAGCCGGGCGACACCACATTTATCGATTATGTAGGCTTGCTTTACGACGAAAGTAACGTGATTACGCAAAGCGGCGCCATTCATTTTATCGACCGTGTGATGAAGCAACAACCGCCGTCGAGAACCAACCTTACCTATCAGTTTTACGAAGAATCCATTATCTGGAATTTTTACCAGGAAGGCGAAGGCAGTTTTCTTATTGAAGATCCCGAAGCCTTGACCCGGATAGAATACTCAGGCTCCGATTTGTCTTATGAAATTATAAAAGAAGACGGTGAGGATATAACCAACGCCTGGAACAACGACTACCTGATTCTGGACGGCGATTTTACCATTTCCTACACCACACCGCAGATAGTGGCCGGAAGATATACCGTACTTTTGGGTGCGGAAGCGTTTAATCAGGATAACGCACTGGTTGAAGTGTTTATCGACGGGAAGAAAATAGGCGGGCTGGTAGATTTAACCACACTCGGCACTGAAGGCAGTCCGTTTCAGCAAATCAGGCTCGGGAATATCGATTTTAAAAGTTATGCAAACCATAAAGTGGAAATCAGGTCGTTAATTCCCGGCCGGTTTTTATGGGATTATATACGTTTTGAGATACCACGATAAAAAACTGAAAAAATGAAAATGAATTCAGGTATATATACAGTTGTTTTCCTTTTGCTGCTCTTCTCGTGTACCAAAGAGTGGGAGGATCATTACGACATTTACGGGGAAACAGTGGACCGGAACTTCTGGGAAGCCATGTCTGCCGACAACCGGGTTTCGGAGTTTGTGAATATTCTGAGGGAATTTCAATACGATACCCTGTTCCAAAGCGATATTCCTTACACGGTTTTTGCGCCGTCGAACGAAGCTCTGGCTCAGTTTGCAGGCACAGGAACCATCGACACTACATTACTGAACTACCATATTGTTACCCATTTTATACAATCCGGCAGCGTTTCGGGTAAACGAAAAGTACAAACCCTTTCCCGGAAATATGCATTGTTTGAACGAAACGGGAACAAAACCCGTCTCGATGGTATTGAACTGACCCACGAAAGCCCGCTGTACCTTAACGGGAAGTACTTTGTGCTCGATCAGGTCGCTCAGCCGCTTCCAAATCTGTACGAGTATTTTGTAGTTAATAATCCGGTGTTAAAAGATTATATCGATAGCCAGGATTCCATTATTCTGGACAGGGAACGCAGTAAACCCATTGGTTTCGATGAACACGGAAATACCATTTACGATTCGGTTAAAATTGTGTACAACAAATTCGAAGCTGAATATTTCCCTGTAAGCATGGAGTTGCGAAATTTTTCGGCAACCATTGTTTTTCCCAAAAAAGATGATTACGAAACGGCCCTCACCGAAATGGCGCTGAAAATGAATATTCCGTCGTATAACGATTTCAGCGATATTCCCATAGCATGGCAGGAAAATGTGCTGGTACCTCATTTGCTTGAACAAGGTGTTTTTTTGAATATGCTCGAACCCGAAGAATTCATCTGGAAAACGCAAAAAGATACACTTAAACTTCAGAATATTCTGGGCGACAGTATCCAGATTTTATACAAACCCGTTGAAAAAACAATATGCAGCAATGGTTATGCCTACAATTATGAAAGTTTTGAGATTCCCGATTCACTGTTCACCGGTTCTTCAAAATTTGAAGCCGAATGGTTACTCGACGAAACGGGAATTAACCGGTATGCCTGGTACAATTTTGTAAAGGTAAACGCTTCACAAACCTTTGCTCCACTGCAGGAATATATTGGTACAGCATCGAACGACAGCATCGTAAGAGTATTGTTTCCAAAAGGTTATTCCGGACAATATGCGATTGAGTTTTATACCAAAAGTGTTTTTCCGCGAAAATATGCCATGGAAATTGCAACACACATGGATGTGGGTGGCATTTACGCTGTTTATGTGAACGACGAACTGGTTAAAACCTTCGATTATTACGACTTTATAAGGTATCGCGGAGTAATTCCAAGCGTTATCCCGGGTAAAAGGTACGTTCCAAAAGGCAGGTTCAACAGTTTCGATATGGTGGTGGACAACATTCCGGAATACAGCAGGGCAAAAGTAAAAATCGAATACAAAGGACCCAGTTCCGGTTTACCGTCAAACGGGTTGATTCTGGATTACATCGATTTTATTCCGTTTAACTGATTGTAAAATGAAAGAAAAACGGAAATATCGTCGAAATGGTTACATGCCGCAGAAACATCGTGGTTTACAGTTTTTATACAAGATGAATAATAGTTTCAACAGAGCATCTTTTTTAAATTGCTACAACAAATTGTTTGTAATGAACCGGAAAAAACCAGACAGCAGAGTCGTACCCGCCTGTTCAGGAGTGTTCTCCCCGGGACCGGCTGCCTGCACTAATCAAAATTACAGCATGAATAAACAGGCATTTTTTATAAAATTCCGGCACGTACTCCTGTTGGGCCTCGTGCTGCTTTGGGGAGGATTGTTTTCAGTTGGGGCACAGGACACTATTCAGGTTTACGGCAGGATTTTAAACGAAACCGGTCAACCTGTTGCCAGCGTTGCTGTAGGTGTGGAAGGTTCGTTCGAACTGCCTGCTGTAACCAACGATGCGGGTGAATTTACAATTAAGGTACTGCACGGAAACGAGTGGTTGAATATTTCTCCATCGAGCGGGTACAAAGAAAAAAGAGTTTACCTGAATAACCGGTCTGAAATTACCATTTACCTTACCACTCTCGCACTGTCTGCCGGCGACGACCCCATTTCGGTACTCAATCAAACACGGTTAAAAAGAAATATGATTTCTACTTTTTCAGTTTTAAATACCGGGCAGATAAAACAAACACCGGCATTAACCGTCGATCAGTTTATGCAGGGACGTGTTGCCGGGTTGCATGTCGTCAACCGCACGGGCGATCCTGCCGGCGGAGCTGCCACTTTTTTGCGGGGTATTAATTCGTTAAATGCTTCTAACCAGCCGCTCTATGTTGTCGATGGTATTCCGGTTTCTTCGATGGGCGTATTTGGATCCAACCTCGACGGGTTCGCATACAACGCCCTGTTGTCGCTCAATAACCTCGACATTTCAAAAGTTACAGTGGTGAAAGACCCGCTTTTGCTTGCTGCTTACGGGTCGAAAGCATCCAACGGTTTGGTGGTAATTGAAACCCTCGACCCGAGTGCCACCCAGACTGTTATCGACCTCGACTTAAGAAGCGGCTATTCTCTGGCGCCCTCCAACCAGATTCCCCAGCTGAATGCGCAGCAGCACAAATCGCTTATGAGTGAAGTGCTTTTTTCATCGGGGCGTCAGGAGGAATGGATAAGGGCGGAATATCCCAACTTATTTCTTAAACCCAGCAGCAACCGGTGGATCGATTACCAGCACGACACCAAATGGCAGGATATCATTTTTAGCAATGCGTTTTTTTCCAATCTCAATGTAAATGTAAAAGGTGGCGACGAAATCGCACGCTACGGCTTGTCGTTCGGTTATATCAATGCCGACGGAATTATCAGTGAAACCGGGTATGACGGTTATAACCTTCGTTTTATCAGCCGTTTAAATATTTTTCAGTGGCTGAAGATGAATGCCGGAGTTTCCATGAGTTATAACCTTTCAGAATTAAAAGAATCGGGAAAACTGGCAGCAACAAATCCCATTCTCACCAGCCTGGGAAAATCACCTCTGCTGAATCCTTTTCAATATGACGAAGACGGACAGGAACTCATTACGCTGGCTCCGGTCGATGAACTGGGGGTGAGTAATCCACAGGCCGTTATCGACAACTATGAAGCCAAAAACAGTAATTTTCATTTTATCTCTACACTGGGTTTCGAGGCCGATTTGAAGGACAATCTGGTAATAAATTCCAACTTCGGGTTAACCTATAATGTGCTTAAAGAGCTGATTTTTATGCCCAACCAGGGAATGGAACTTTACTACAACAAAGAAGCCATAAATGTTTCGAAAGGAACCAACAACAGCTTAACTTCGTTTTACAACAATACCTACCTGAAATACGACAAACGTTTTGGAAATGATCACCAGCTTACTTCGAATACCGGTGTTAATATTTTATCCAATGATTACGAGTTCGACTGGGGGCTAACCAAAAATGCCCACGAGAACGACCAGTACCGCATGTTGCAGGACGGAACAAACAGTTTGCGCGAAATTGGCGGGGCCAACCGCAACTGGACCTGGCTGCAGTTTTATGAAAATGCAACGTACAGCTATAAAGACCGGTACCTGGCCTCGTTAACCCTGTCGGTGGACGGTTCTTCGCGGGTTGGCGACAACGCTGTAAACACACTGAAAGTCGGTGGTGTGCCGTTCGGGTTGTTCTACGCCGGCGGTTTGGGATGGCGGCTTTCCGGTGAACCTTTTATGAACGACCTGGCCTGGGTTGAAGAACTGAAATTGAGGGTCTCTTACGGAAAAACCGGTAACGACGATATTGGAGAAGCCAGCGCCACTAACTATTACAACGCGGTGAAGTTTCGCGAAACTGTGGGGTTATACCCGGCTCTTATTCCCAACGATGAACTGACCTATGAAACCGTGGAACAACTGAACGGGGGATTTGACCTGGCTTTATGGGGAAACAGGTTTTCTGCAAGTGTCGATGTTTTTCGGTCGGTAACAGAAAATATGCTCATTTACACACCGCTGAAAGCCTATTTTGGCTACGATTTCAGGCCCGAAAACGGAGGGAAAATGCAAAACAACGGAATCGACTTCAGTGTGTTCTTCCGGATTGTGGACAGTCCCTCTTTTAAATGGGATATTCAAACTTCGCTTTCAACAATAAAAAACGAAGTGCTTGAAATTAAGGGCAATCAGCTCGTTACCGAAATGGAAGGTCTCGAAATTGTAAATATGCCCGGCGAGCAGGCAAACAGTTTCTACGGGTTTATTTTTGAAGGGATTTACACCACAAACGAAGAAGCCCGAAATGCAGGACTGGTTAACGAAAGGCTGATTGCATTTCAGGGCGGAGATGCGAAGTTTGCCGACTTGTCGGGACCAAACGGAACGCCCGACGGAATTATTAACGATTACGATAAAACCGTGCTGGGAGCATCGCTGCCCGGGCAGTTTGGCGGAATCAGCAACACATTCACCTACAAGCGTTGGGGATTAAATACATTTTTTCAGTTTGTTAAGGGGAACGAGGTGTTTAACTACATCAGGTACCGGAACGAAAGTATGAGTGGTTTGGAAAACCAAAGTACAAATGTGCTGAACAGGTGGCAGTACGATGGCCATGAAACCGCTGTTCCAAGGGCATTATGGCAGGATCCCGTCGGAAACTCGGCATTCTCTTCGCGCTGGATTGAAGATGGCTCCTATTTCAGGGTAAAAAATATAGCATTGACCTACACCATTCCAGACGAGTTTCTGACGTTCAGGAATGCGCAGTTTTACCTTTCTGCAAGTAACGTGTTTACAGTGTCGAAATACCTGGGATACGATCCTGAGTTTGCCTATTCACATGCGCAAATGGAGCAGGGAATCGATTACGGATTAACGCCGCAGCCCCGGCAGTTTATTGTGGGGGTTAAATTGGGTTTATAACTTTTTATTGGATTTGAATCATGAAACGAATTGGAAAATACAGCAGCATCTTTCTTCTGCTTGCAGCTCTGGGGTTGGCAGTAAGTTCATGTAAAGATTTTTTAAACCCCGAACAGGAGGTAAATATTACCGAAGACAAACTTTTCGACGACTGGTACGAATACCGGGCTGTTGAAATGGGGCTTTACGGTTTGCAGCAGAACCTGGTGGAACAACTTGTTATTCTGGGTGAGCTGAGGGCTGATTTGCTTACCGTTACTGAAAATGCTGATGCAGATATGATTGAGATTTACAATTTCAACATATCGAAAGAGAACAAATATGCCGCTCCAACCAACTTTTTTAAATTGATTTCTGCCTGTAATAATTTTATAAGGGTACTGGAAAAAAACCACCCCGATGTAATGGATCCCTCAAAACCGATATCCAATTTCGACCGGCTGTATGGCGAGGCGCTTTGTATGCGCGCATGGGCCTGTTTTAATGCCGTTCGCATATACGGAAAAATACCGTTTATTCACGAGTCGCTCACCACCATCGGTGAAGTGGAAGACTTTTTGGCTTCTTCAGAGCCTTACATCGATAGTATGGATATTGTATTTTCCCGCGACGGTTATTACAACGATACCATCTACAACAATCCCATCACCCTCGAAAAACAATATTACGATGAAAAACTGATCATCGATTATTTTACCAACGAACTGGAAAACAAAGTGAAAGCGGTAGGTGTAAATCATTACATCGATAATAACGACGCCACCTGGGAGGTTACCATCTGGAATCAGCACGCCATGAATGCGCTGCTCGGACAAATGTACCTGAATCAGGGCGATTTGACTAAGGCAGCCTCTTATTTTGAGCGAATAACCAGGTTGTCCTCCGATAATTTCAGGTATCAGCTCGACAACAGTTTTGCAAACAATAACTGGCAGAATATTTTTATAAATATCGATAACCGCGAGCATATTTATACCCTGTGGTTTAACAAAGCCAATTTTCAGCTAAACGATTTACAAATGATGTTCGACCCCCGCGACCCCAACAGGTACATGCTTAAACCAACCCGCGAAGCTGTGTTAAAATGGGAAACTATCTGGGATAACTACACCCTGATTGAAAACACCGCCATTCCGTCGCGTACACGCATCGGGCAAAAAGGAATGCCCGGCGATTTTAGTCGCGGCTACGGCGTTTCCTACGCATATACGGTTAACGGCAATCCCATTGCACCGGGGCAAATTCGCGGAATGCTTTACCTGAAGTCGGAAGATGATTTCAGAACTGCCCAATTGATTACTGCCGACGCCGATACCGTAGTAACAAAATATATTTTTTATAAAAACGTGTTCGACAAGGATGCCGACTTTATCGTGTACCGGGCCGCCGGCATTCATCTGTGGCTGGCCGAAGTTTATACCTGGTGGGCTTTTCAAAGAGGAGGAGCGGTTAGTACATTTACCACCCGCGCCCTCGATATCGTAAACAACGGGGCCCACTACAATATTCAGGCTAACCGCGACCAGCTCGGGGTGCGTGGCCGCGTGGGGTTTGGCGGAAATGTCGATGGCATTAAAGTGGGAAACATTAATTACATTCACAATCCGTTCAATAACAAAGTGGAAGGATATATCGATTTAACCGGCGATTTGCTCGGAAAACAGTTGTACCTCGAAGACCAGATTATCGATGAGCGGGCACGTGAACTGGCTTTTGAAGGCGAACGTTTTTACGACCTTATGCGGGTGGCCAAACGCAGAAACGACCCTGCATTCCTGGCCGAAAAAGTAGCTAAAAAATTTCCGGAGGGCAGGAGAGAGGAGATTTATAACCTGCTGCTCGATGAAAACAACTGGTACATCAATTATTTCGAAGAATAAAGTGCCGCCGGGAATGGCGCCGGCTGAGTTTTTGTAAGGTTTGTAGTCTTTCAAATGACAGGTCTGTTTTGGGTCTGTCATTTGTTTTTCCCCCCATCAGAATTTTTTTGAAGAACCGAACGCAACCATCTGCCGCTTAATTGTATCTAACATGATGTTCAACATTTTTTGCCATGAACTTTTTTGATTCTTTTGTGCCAATTGCAACCGGGTAGGTTTATTTGCAACCCTGCTAAAACAAAAAAATGCTTAAAACCAAAAATCAGCGTGTATGCTTCTTTCTCGGAATTTTACTGACGATCTCCGGAATAGCTGCCAACGCCCAAAACGAAGCGAATGTGTGGCTGACAGGCACCGGAAAACAACTGAACTTTAATTCAGGAAATGCCGAATTTCAGGATTTTGAAGGGCGGTACGACGCCAAAAGCAGTATTTGTGACGCCGATGGAAATTTAATTCTATACACCAATGGAAGTCAGCTACGGAACGGAAATCACGAAATACTGGAGAACGGAGAAATGTTGCATGCCGAAAATTTTCATCCGCTCGGCAATCCCATATTCATCCCGTACCCCGGGAAAAATGGAATTTATATTTTGATTTATGAAAGTGTTTATTATCCTCCGGGAACAGGTGGATATAAAATTCAGGATAAAAACATTCTGTATGCTGAAATTGATGTAAATGCCCGAAACGGAAGAGGCGAAGTTAAATCAAAGGGAATAAAAATACACGATGATTACCACGCTACTCCAACCATTGCAGGTTATTGCAACAACAGTTATTTCTGGATGGTTATCGACAGAAATGACAATGTCACCGACGTAAAAAGAGACAGGATTTATGCCTACAAAATTGACAAAAACGGCGTAAATACAAGTCCGGTAATCAATGACAAGTACAACTTTGGCAATTCAAACGGCTATAAATTCTCACCAAACGGCGATAAATTGTTTTTTGTGCTGGCCGGAAATGCCTATAACGGCGATAATTATCTGGCTGATTTTAATTTTCTAACCGGTAAATTGTACAATTTCAGGTATATGGGTTTTCAGATATTTTTGGCACGCGAATTTTCGCCCGACAGCCGGTTCCTCTATTTTTTTGACAGAAACCGGCTAATCCAGTTGGATGCCCGGTACATTAGTTCCAATAGGGTAATTAACTCCAGCGTAGTAATACACACTTTTGCCTCCAACCAGGATGCGCTATCTCCGGGTTCCGACCTTCAACTTGGACCCGACGGTAAACTTTATTTCCTCTATTTTGATACGACTGACGGACAAAACAAAATGGGAAGAATCAACCATCCCAATAAAAAAGGTCTGGATTGTGTTATTGAACCGGATTTGTGGAATGCAAAAAATTTTTCGCGCTTCCCTGATTTTGTGACCAGTTTTTTCAGGGATAAACACCCGGAGTTTATCGGGGAAGTTTATGCACGGGCCGGAGATGATTGCGCATTGTGCCCGGGCTCATCCGAAATTCTGGGTGATAATACCGAAGTAAATGCATTTTACCACTGGTATCCCGAGCAGAATTTAAACGATCCTTTTGTTGCACAACCTGTTTTTACGGCCCCTTTCCGATCGGTATATGCGAAAACCGATACCTATACTTTAAGAACTACCGATGGCAATTGCTGGTTGAATTTCGATGAGGCGGACGTCACACAAAACCCCGCTCCTTCGCCGCCGGAAATCAGTGGAAGCTGGTCGGTGTGCCCGTATGTGGAAGAGGTGGATTATTGGATACAACCGAAAAACAATAAAATTCAGTGGCTGGTTAACGGAGGCCGGATCGTTTCCGGACAGGGGACCGGCAATATTAAGGTAAACTGGGGGGAAACCAACTTCGACGCTTTGGTCGGTGCATTTTATGTGAATTCATACGAATGCAGCTCCGATACTACCTGGTTTCCGGTGCGGATTAATGTGGAATTGCTCACCGAAACGCCCAACGGACCGGATGAGTTGTGTATTGCCGATGCAAAAAATGTGAACTATCAGATTCAGAATACCAACGGCTCGGTGTATGACTGGACAGCCCACGGCGGCGAAATTGTTTCGGGACAGGGGACCCACCGCGTGGTGGTGAACTGGCTGGGCGAAGGTGAACATGCACTCGTTGTGGAAGAAACCAGCACCACCATCGATACAATATGTTACGGCGAATCGGAACCGCTGCCGGTAACGGTAATAAACGACAGCCTCGACATTCAACTCGAAAACGTCAGTTTCAACGGAGAGAATAACGTGGAAATGGAATACCGCTCCGACAAACTCACACCCCACCGGCACGTGCTTTATATCGTTTCAGAAGGCGAAGAAACCGGCAGAACAACAGAAGAAAATTTGTCGGGTTGGGATGAATATGACGGAACTACTTTGCATTTCACCGGCAAACAACAACTGGAACCGGAAACCATCAGACTCAGGGTATGGAACAGCTGCAACGAAACCATGTGGTCCAATCCCCTGCAAACCATTGTTCTGAAGGTGTTAACGGTTTTTGGGCAGCAGGTGCGGCTGGCCTGGAACGCCAACCGGTTTTGGGAAAACAATCGTGTAAACTACGAATTGTGGCATGCGGAAGGTGTGCCGGAAAACTGGGAACAGGTAGCAGGGAACCTGGACGGATTTCAGCTGGATTACCTGAACACAGGGATGGAACTGACCCACTATTTCAGGATAAAAGCAACAAACAACGACGAAGACAAGGTATCCTGGTCGAACCGGGTAAAAGCTGAACTGGAAGAAGGGATAGAAATTCCAGACGTGTTTACACCCAACGGCGATGGTTTCAACGATAAATGGGAAATTCGCAATATCCGGTTTCATGCATTGGAACGTGCGACAATTTACAACCGGCACGGACAAAAAGTTTTTGAGTGCCGGAATGAATTTGTGCCGTGGGATGGCAGGCAGAAAGGAGAAATCATCCAGGGAACCTATTTTTACGAATTGGTATTTGCTGAAGGAAGCGTAAAACATGGTCAGGTAACAGTTTTGCAATGAGGCCATTTAAAAGATATATCTGTGTGGTTATGGTAGTGTGGACTGCTTCTGCCGGTGCGCAGGAATTTCCCTACCATTATTTTTCGCATGCCGTTCCGGTTACCGCCAATCCTTCGCTGGTGGCGGCAACTTCCGACATGGAGGTGGCGGTTGGCGCCTACAATCTTTGGGCTGGCGGATTTAAACCGGTAAACGATTACCTCGTTAGCATCGCCATGTCTCCCGACTATTTCCGGCGCAGGAACTTCCGCAGAAACAGCACCCGGATTGGTGTAGGGCTAAACCTGCTTAACGACAGAACCGGGCCGTTCAACCATTATATCCTGCAACTGATTTATGCCTATCATATTCCGCTTTCGCGTGACGTACAGCTGTCGCTGGGTGTGGCGGGAATCGTCGAAAACATAAACATCGACGTGGGGTCGCTTTCGCCCGGTCAGCCCGACGACCCGCGCCTGATGAACGGCAACAACCTCGCATTTTTATTCGACGGCGGATTTGGAGCCACTGTTCGGACCGAAGATTTTATGCTGGCTTTATCCGTAGTGAATATGGCTTCGGGAGCTTTCCGTTTTTCCGAACAACCGGCGGAAGAGTTTCCCGTGTACCGGAAATACTTTTTAAACGGCAGTTATACCTTCGGCATTTCGAATACTTTCACGGTTCAACCTCACTTAACGCTCAGGAATTCACCCCTGCAACGGGTGAACTTCGATGCATCGCTTAATATGAGTTTGCACTATTTTGATGTGGGGGCCGGCTACCGCGGCGAAAACGCCCTGTTTTTTTTCGTAACGGTTCCGGTGGGCAACTTTTCATTTTCCTACACTTCAGAAAACCCGCTAAATGCAAATCCCATGATCGGAAACGGGCACACGCTCTCCGTCGGCTGGCGATTGTAAAATCGGGTTGAAGGAGCAGGCAGCCAACAGCGGGAAACAGGAAGCTGCAAGCTGCAAGTCGTAAGCCGCATGTAGCCGGTGACAACAACAAACTATAACTATGACAACATCTTACTCATTGCTATATTTGCAATTAAATTTGAACGATATGCCAGAAGTTTTCAGAGAAATGGGATTTGTATTTTTCTTTTATGCTAATGTAGGAAATGAACCCATGCACATTCACGTTCGAAAAGCCGGAGGCTTTGCAAAATATTGGATTGAACCAATTGAACTCGGGTTTTCTCAGGGAATGAAGGTCAAAGATTTAAAAACTGCTGAGAAATTAATAAAAAGTCATGTTGAACTAATAAAAAACAAATGGTATGAGGTACATGGTAGCTGAACTGCTGTTTACAGTAAAAAAGGCGTGGTATGAAGATAAGATGATTTGTTTGCTCATGACAGACAATAAAGAAATCCGGTTTCCGGTTAACGCGAACAAAAAGTTGAAAAATGCGACCGATCAACAAAGAAATAATATCGAAATTATTTGTGAGGGCACTGGCTTACGTTGGCCCGATCTCGATGAAGACCTTTCGGTTACAGGAATAATTGAAGGACGATACGGATATTGATTAAGTGTACAGCATCCGATCCAACAAAGAAAAATGATTACCACAATGACTTTAACAACAATTTACCCCGTGGAATAAATCGGAGATTTAACGCGAAGCGCTATTTCACGGGGTGAACCCTGTGAAACGTGAAGCATGTTTCAATTGGGGGCAAGCCTGGAGCGCATCGGCCCCCCAAAAGGCGGCCACTGGAAAATTATTGAACACGATTAAAACAGATAGTTTTATGAATGGGTACAAATCGTATTTCGGGATAAAATGAAACTTTACAGCACTCAGCCAACTCGCTTCCTTTGGAAAGCCTGTCCCGACAACTCGGGAAGCTGGGGGAGGCTTCTCTTATCCCTCTCCGCCAGCTGGCGGAAGGTTAGGTGGGGCCTCTTCTTGCCTTCCCCCGCCAGTTGGCGGGGAAATGAAGGGGTTTTTATAAAATGGTACAAATCCTATTTTTGATTTTTGTAACTTTGAACTTTATAAATTGTATTTTCAAACAAAGAAATAAACTTTAAAATGGTAAATTGGAATTTACATATTGAATCAGATCCCGGTAAGTTATTCGGGAAACCAACAATTATCAACACAAGGATATCTGTAGATTTAATTCTGGAAAAACTGGCGGCAGGCGACACAGTTGAAGATTTACTGGCGGCATATCCTAAATTGACAAAAGACGATATAATTGCTTGTTTGTTATTTGCTGCCGATTCAATTAAGAACGAGGTCATAATTCCAAAAGCTTCTTAAAATGAATTTGGTGGCTGACGAAAGTGTTGACTCCGGAATAACCGAAGGATTGAGAAAAAAGGGAATAAACGTATTTTCAATCGCCGAAGAATCCGGGGGAATAAAAGATACCGAAGTATTGGAATTGGCAGTCAAAAATGATGCTTTACTTATTACCGAAGACAAAGATTTTGGAGAACTGGCTTTTCGGCTAAAATTTCAACACGAAGGAATTCTATTAATAAGATTAAGTGATTTACCGCGTAATGAACGTTTGTTACTCGCAGTTAAAACTATTTTCTCAAACTTAAATAAACTGAAAGGAAACTTTTCAGTGCTTACAAAAAACGGACTTCGAATTAAAAACTTGCGAGGAAAGGCAAAATAACTTCGCCAGCTTAAGTTTTAACGATTGGTACAAACAATACTTTTCCATGGGAGATGCACATAGTGAAACTTTGAACTTCTCATGGGACAAGGTGAAATAGTAATCTACAAAACAACCAACACAAATGATTTTCATCTCGAAGTACGCGTTGAAGATGAAACAGTTTGGCTGACACAGACTCAAATGACCGACTTATTTCAAACAACAAGAAATAATGTTACTCTTCACATTTAAAACGTTTTCAAAGAAAATGAGTTACAGGAAAATTCAGTATGTAAGAATTCCTTACTAACTGCCAGTGATGGTATGCTCGGAAGGCTATAAAATTAAAATAAAACAATGGACAGCATGGAACAAAACAAATACAACGATATACTCAGGCAAATCGTTTCCG
>CAZXHP010000029.1:22372-27084 GCA_964639655.1 uncultured Mariniphaga sp. | reverse complement strand
CCATCAATCTCCATCAATCTCCATCAATCTCCATCAATCTCCATCAATCTCCACCTAATCCCCACAAATCACCTTCCTTCTCATCCTCCCGACCGCTTCACCTTATACCCTTCCTCTTTCAGCAATTCCATCAACCGTTCGCGGAAATCGCCCTGAATCAGAATTTCACCTCCTTTTACGCTTCCTCCAACTCCGCATTTGGTTTTCAGCATTTTTCCCAACGCTTTCAGGTCGTCTTCTGCGCCCACAAAACCGGTCACCAAGGTCACACTTTTGCCTTTGCGTTTTTTACGGTCGAGTGTTACAATCAACTTTTGCTGCTGTGGCGACAGGGTCTGTTCCCCGCCTTCGTGTTCCTTTTCAAACTGATAATCGGGATTGGTGGAATACACCATACCCAGTCGGTCTTTCCAGTCGTTTGCCATACTATCGTTTTTAAAAAAATCAAATACAAAAGAACAAAGTTAACAGCAGAGCGGATAATCGTTCAATTTTTTGTAACTTTTCACTCAAATTAAAAAATGAAAACGAAATGAAAACAATACTTGCCCAAATCGTTCTGTCGGTAATGCTGCCTTTTGCGGCAATCAGCCAGCAGCAGGAAACACCCTCCATCACAGTAGAAAAAATTTCGGAAAACCTGTACCAGCTTTTGGGAGGCCGCGGTGCAAACGGCGGATTTTACATTGGTGAAAACGAAGTACTCGTGATTGATTCGAAAATGGATAAAGAGTCGGTGGAAGGTATTTTTACCGCCATTCAGGGATTCACCAAAAAACCGGTAAAGTACCTGATTAATACCCATGCCGACGGTGACCATGTATATGGCAACGAATTTTTTCCGAAAGAGGTAACCATTATTGCGCACGAAAACTGCCGGAAAGAGTTTTTCCATCCCGGGCGCGACGGTTCTCCTTCCAGATGGGAAAGTGAAGAATTGCTGCCATTTGTTCCGCAGGTAACCTTTAACGACAAAATACAGCTGCACATGGGCAACCAAACCGTCGAACTGTATTATTTCGGAGTTGGCCACACCACCGGCGATATTGTGGTCTATTTTCCAAAAGAAAAAACTGCATTTATCGGCGACCAGGTATTTAAGGGCCGTCCGCAACTCATTCACTCCCATAAAGGCGGCAACTCTTTTGACCATGTAAAAACCACCGAAAAAATGATGGAAACCATCGATGCCGTTCAATTTTGCAGTGGTCACGCCGACATTATGAACCGCGAAGACATTGAACAACACCTCGATGCAATGAAAAAGTTCCAGCAGAAAGTTAAAAAACTGGTTGGCGAAGGAAAAAGTCTGACCGAAATTCAGGCCGAATTCAAACCCGAAGAAAACCGGCTGGTGGAAACGGTTTTCGGGGAATTACAATGACAGGATTCCGTTTCAACCTTCAAATTTAATCGTTGGTCGAATTTGTTTTAAGTTTGGCCAATGGCTACTTACATTTGCCTAAACTATTATCTTTGTCGCTTATTACAAAACCGAAAGAATATTTAAGCATGAAGTTAGCACTGATTGGTTACGGGAAAATGGGAAAGGAAATTGAAACGATTGCTGTTTCCCGCGGCCATACCATTGAACTTATTATCGACATTAACAACCAGCAGGACTTAACCGTTGAAAACCTGAAAAAATGTGATGCGGCCATCGAGTTTACCATCCCGAAATCGGCAGTGGACAATTATTTCAAATGTTTCGAAGCCGGAATTCCGGTGGTGAGCGGAACCACAGGCTGGCTGGAAAGGAAAGTCGAAGTTTATCAAAAATGTAAGGAAATCAACGGAACTTTTTTCTACGGCAGCAACTTTTCGGTGGGGGTGAACCTGTTTTTCGAATTGAACCGCCAACTTGCCAAACTGATGGCGCCACATGCCGAATACAAACCCGAAATGACCGAAGTGCACCACACCGAGAAACTGGATGCCCCCAGCGGAACAGCCATTAGCTTAGCAGAAGATTTGATTGAAATTCTGCCATCTGTACACAGTTGGGCCGATGCCGGCGGGGCGACTAAAAATCAATTACCCATCCGATCGGAGCGCGAAGGGGAAGTTCCCGGTATTCATACCATAAAATACGATTCGGAAGTCGATTTTATTGAAATCACCCACAGCGCCAAAAGCCGCAAAGGTTTTGCGCTTGGAGCTGTTCTGGCCGCCGAATACTGCCTTGGTAAAAAAGGCATTCTCACCATGAAAGACATGTTAAAAATTTAATTATAACAACGAATGATAAGAGAAATTCTGACCAACAAGTGGTTCAAATTCATCACGGTTGGTGCACTTTACACCCTTTGGGTTATTTGGCTCGGTAACTTCTGGTGGCTCATCGGACTGGGAATTATTTTCGACATTTACATTACCGAAAAAGTACACTGGGCATTCTGGAAAAAGAAAGACCCGCCCGGAGGCAAACAAACCAAAGTGGTGGAATGGATTGACGCCATTATTTTTGCGGTAATTGCCGCCACGTTCATCCGGATGTTTTTTATCGAAGCTTACACCATTCCCACTTCGTCGATGGAAAAATCGTTGCTGGTAGGCGATTACCTGTTTGTAAGCAAGGTGGCATACGGACCGAAAACGCCCAATACGCCTCTTTCGTTTCCGTTTGTGCACAACTCCATGCCGCTTACCCGCACCACAAAGTCGTATGTGGAGTGGATAAAACGGCCTTACAAACGGATGAAGGGTTTTGGTGCTATTAAAAACGATGATGTGGTGGTTTTCCATTTTCCGGAAGGCGATACGGTGGCATTGTATATGCAAAATCAAAGTTATTACCAGTTGAAAAGAACATACGGACGGGAACGCATTTGGAATGAACCGCGCAATTTTGGCGAAGTGGTGGCCCGCCCGGTGGATAAACGCGAGAACTACATCAAACGGTGCATTGGCATACCGGGCGATGAAATCGAGCTGAAACGCGGACAGATTTACGTGAATGGCCAGCCCCAACAGCATTTCGAAGGAATGCAGCACAACTACCTTGTAAAAACCAATGGCACAGCCATCAACCGCAAAGCGCTGGAACGTTTGAATATTGCCGAAGACGACCGTACAGTTTTCTCCAGCGAACAATACATGTTTCCGCTTACCGACGAAAATGTGGAAAAACTGAAAGCGTTTTCCAATGTGGTTGCCGTGGAAAAACTGGAGGAGGAACCCGGCGAATGGGATTCCATGGTTTTTCCGCACGCACAAAACTACCCGTGGAATGTGGATAACTTCGGTCCGCTTACCATTCCAAAAAATGGTGAAACCGTGCGGCTTACAGTCGATAACCTGCCACTGTACGAACGCATTATCCATGTATATGAAAACAACACACTGGAGGTAAAAGACAATACCATTTACATCAACGGTGAGCCTGCAACCAGTTACACTTTTAAAATGGATTACTACTGGATGATGGGTGACAACCGCCACAACTCGGCCGACTCGCGCATGTGGGGATTTGTACCCGAAGACCACGTGGTGGGCAAAGCCAGCTTCATCTGGCTGTCGCTCGACAAAGACAAATCACTGGTGAATAAGATCAGACTTAGAAGAATGTTTCGGTTTATCCGGTAAACAATACAAAACTTTTTTTAAAGAGGATAGCAGGTTTCTGTTATCCTTTTTTTATCTTCGGAATAAATTTGAATAGCATGAGCGCGGTAATCATCATCCTTTTAATACTGGCTATTTTGCTGGTCATTTTCACCCTTCAGAATTCATTTGAAATCAGCATCAGTGTTTTTTTCTGGGAAATCCCCAATGTTCCCCTGGTGTTACTCATCCTTTGCTGTGTTTTGGCAGGTTATATCATAGCAGCCGTCTATTTTTACCCGCGTGTGTGGAAACTGAAACGCGACTACAAACAGGCATTAAAATCGGGTAAAAAACTGGAAGAAAAGCTCGAAAGCCAGGAAACGGAAAAACCCGGGCCGGAAGGTATTGATTTGGAAGTGGACGATGATGAAGAATCCGGATTTTTTAAAGAATAACAATGTCTCAACCCAAAACAACCCTTCTCAGTACTGCCTGCTTTCCGCCGGTACAGTATTTTTCGAAACTGATTCGGGTTAAAAATATTTACCTCGAGCAATTTGAAAATTTCACCAAACAAACCTACCGGAACCGCTACGAAATACTGGGCGCCAACGGGATTATTCCACTGGTTGTACCGGTTGTTAAAGGGCGCGGCCGAAAAATAAAAATCAGAGATTTGCGCATTTCTTATGATACTGACTGGCAGCGCAACCACTGGCGCACCATCTTTTCGGCGTACAACTCCTCTCCCTTTTTTGAATTTTACCTGGACGATATTCAGCCTTTTTTTGAAAAACCGTGGAAATTTTTGTTCGATTTTAACCTCGATATCCTGGAAACCCTTTGCGGGTTGCTGGAGATTGAACCCACCCTGATTTTAACGGAAGATTTTGAACAAATTCCTGTGGACGCGCTTAATTTCCGCGAAGCTATTTCGCCCAAAAAGCACCGCATTGAATCCGACCCGCAATTTGCCCCGCAAACTTACACCCAGGTTTTTCACGAAAAATTCGGATTTGTTCCCAATCTCAGCATTTTGGACTTGCTGTTTAATGAAGGGCCAAACAGTTTGAATGTTTTGGAGCAATCAATTATTTAAAAAACTCCCATAAAATCTCCCTGTGATCGAATGCCATTTCGGGCAGATTCTTTATGGAAAACCATTG
>CAZXHP010000029.1:0-22272 GCA_964639655.1 uncultured Mariniphaga sp. | reverse complement strand
CTTTCAAACGCTTCACCCTTTCCTTCCTGTCTTCCAGTATTTCACCATCAGAAAAAGCACAAAAACGACAATGAGGACATATATGAGCAGCTCAACTTGTTTCATCAGAATCGAGTATTTTCTTCATTACACGCATTTTGTGGGTATAACGTTTCAAATCCACGTTAAAAATTCCGAACTGATCGACATTGTCGATGCGCACTTTCCCCGAGGCGTGAATAATTTTGTTGCGTTTCCAGATGATACCCACGTGCACGATGTTACCTTCTTCATCGTCGAAAAACGCGAGGTCTCCGGGTTCGGCTTCATCTACAAAACTCAGCGCAGTTCCCAGTTTCACCTGCTGTCCGGCATCGCGCGGAATACGCTGCCCAACCATTTTGTAAATAACCTGGGTAAATCCGCTGCAGTCGATTCCAAACGGCGAACGTCCGCCCCACAAATAGGGAGCATTAAAATATTTCAGCGCCTGCGTAATAATCACATCCCGCGGATTTTTAATGTTCCGGTAAAAAACTTCGCCGGTGGCTTTATATTTTTCGCGGTCGATGGAAAATTCCTTCAGGTTCGGGCGCCAAACGGGTAGTGTACTGCCTGCTACCAGTGTGAGGTTTTGTTCATTATTAACCGGAACAATGCTGATAATGTCGCCGGTTACGGCAAACGGTTTTTTTCCCAGTCGGTTAAACGTGCGCTGATTCAACGGAGTAACCATTTTACTGTCCACCCAGCCTTCATAACCGTCCCAGGTCAGCCTGACATGGCTCCACCCCACCATCTCCTCAAAAATTTCAAAATGTTCGCCAAAAAGTACCTGGGTAACCATTTCACTTTTTTCGGAAGGTTCTTTTCTCACAGGAATAAGGCTCAAACCGGAAATACCGTAATCCATCCAAATATTTTCTTAATTTTATTTCGAAAAATTAAACGACGCATTGTTTGCGCGATTCAACACAAATCTATAAAAAAAACAGTGCACGTTGAAGCCGTTGAATTTTTATTTATGATTTTTGTAAACGATATCCGGTGAATAAAATTTACCGGTCAAATTAAAAGGAAATACAATGAGTAAGTTTTTCGACAATTTGAAAAAATATACCCGCACGTTCTACTGGATTTTTGCTTTTCTGGTCACCGCTGTATTGCTTTTCCTAATAATGCCGGGAGAGCAAAAATTCAAATACGAGTACCAGAAGGGATTTCCGTGGAACCATGAAAACCTGGTGGCGCCGTTCGATTTTGCCATTTTAAAAACAGAAGGTGAAACGGAACGCGAAAAAGAGGAACTGCTGGCTTCGGTTGTTCCCTATTTTACGTTCGACACTACCGTAGCTGCAACAAAAACCGACCAGCTGCGCGCAGACATACAATCGCCTGCCGACTCGACCCGGTCAATCAGCCCCGAAATTGCGACAACGCTTGAAAACGAACTCCGTACAATTTATTCTACCGGCATTCTGCCCCGGTCTGCCGACACTTACAGCGAACTTTCAGAAAAAACGGAGCTAAAAAAAAGAGCGGGTAATGTGGTTTCCAAAATTCAAACTGAAAAAATATATTCCGAAAAAACAGCTTACAACGCCTTCTACAGCAAAATCAGGGAACTGGCGCAGGAGCAACCGGAGGAGTCGGGGTTACTTTTAAACCTTCAGCCCGAAAAATACATTGTTTCCAACCTGGAGTACGATGAAAGTACCACGCAAAAAGAACGGGAAGAAATTACACGCAACATTTCTCCTACACGCGGAATGGTGCAAACCGGCGAACGAATCATCCTGCAGGGTGAAATTGTAAACGACGAGAAATTCCAGGTACTGGAATCGCTGAAAACCAGTTACGAATCGGAAAGGGGCGAAGGAATCAACCGCTACATGATTTCCATTGGAAAAGGCACGCTGATTGTGGTGTTTATGGTATTGCTGTTTACCTTTTTATACATCTACCGTTTCGATATTTTAAACCAGTTCAGAAAACTCTCTTTTTTGCTGCTGTTTTTGGTGAGTATGGTTTTTCTTACATTGTTTGTCAACTCCTTTCCCAACCTGCATATTTACCTGGTTCCTTTTGCTATTTTTCCCATTGTTGTGCGTACTTTTTTCGATTCGCGGACGGCCATTTTCACCCTGTTAATTGCCGCCATTCTTACCGGATTTTATGCGCCGAACAACTACGAATTTGTTTTGCTCCAGGTAACAGCCGGTGTGGTTGCAGTTTTCAGCCTGAACAAAATGCACCGCCGCGGACACCTGATTATGGCTGCCATTTGGGTGTTGCTTACCTATGCGCTGGTTTATGTTGCACTGGCATTGATTTACGAAGGTGCATTTCTTTCCATCGATTATAAACCCATGCGCTGGTTTGTATTAAGCAGCGTACTCATTCTGCTCGTTTACCCGCTGGTATTTGTTTTCGAGAAAATATTCGGGTTTGTTTCCGATGTAACCCTGATTGAATTATCGGACACGAACCAGCCGCTTTTGCGCAAGCTGGCCGAAGAAGCTCCCGGCACTTTTCAGCACTCCATGCAAATCGCCAACCTGGCCGAAGAAATTATTCTGAAAATTGGCGGCAATCCGTTTTTGGTACGCGCGGGGGCCTTGTATCACGACATTGGAAAAATAGCACGCCCCGAGTTTTTTATTGAAAACCAGGCAATGGGAATCAATCCGCACGATAAAATGAACTACCTGAAAAGTGCTGAAATAATTATCGACCATGTTAAAAACGGGGTAAAAATGGCCCGCAGGCACAAACTGCCCGAAGCGCTTGTTGAATTTATTGCCACACACCACGGCACAACCAAAGCCCAGTATTTTTACCTGAAACATCAGGAAGAACATCCGAAAGAAAAAGTGGATGAAAATAACTTCATCTACCCCGGGCCGCTGCCCCATACAAAAGAAGCCGCCGTAGTTATGATTATCGACGGCATAGAAGCTGCATCGCGCAGCCTGAAAGAAAAAACCATGGAAAACCTGAAAGAACTTATCTATAAAATGATTGATCAGAAAATCCGCGACCGGCAACTGGAACAATCAGATTTAACCTTTCGGGATATTACAATTATAAAAGAAACGTTATTAAATAAGTTAATTAATATTTATCATGTCCGTATCGAATATCCGAAGGAGAAGGAAAATGAAGTTGCAGAAGAGGAAAAAAGTTAAATTTAACCCCTATTTAGCGATGATGAAAAAATTTAATTACAGAAATATTTTGGGATTGCTTATTCTTGCACTGTTTCTATTGAAAAGTTGCAGGGAAGCGCCATTGCCCGTACCCAAACCACCCGACGATTATGAACAACAGGCTCCGGAGTTGACGCAAAAAATAAACGATTTCATTCAGCTGATAATGGAGGATGTTTACCTGTGGTACAAAGAAATTCCCGACATCGATATCCGTTATGAATTCGACCCCAAAGCCTATTTTGAAAAACTGCTTTATACTGAAGATAAATGGTCGTTTATTACCGACGATATAGAAGCGCTGGAAAACAGTTTCGAAGGAGTTGAAACCACATTTGGATACTCGCTGGCTTTCGGTCGTTTTTCCAACACCGGAGATATTTTTGCCCTTGTTGAATTTGTATATCCCGACACACCGGCGTCAGAAGCCGGTATCGAACGCGGAGACATTATCGTGCTGATGAACGGCGAGGATATAACCGATGATAATTACACCGATTTACTGTATGCCGGTTCCCTGAATATTAACCTCGGCATTCAGGGAGACGGCGGAATTTCGGTTAGCCCGAATTCAATAAATATGACGGCACGGGAACTTAGTCTCGATCCGGTGCTAATAACCGATATTATTGAACACGAAGGCCATAAAATAGGCTACCTGTTTTATGCGCAATACATTTCCAACTTCAATCCGAGCCTCGACAATGCTTTCCGGCAATTTCAGGAACAGCAGATTACAGATTTAGTGGTGGATTTGCGTTACAACCCCGGTGGCGGTACCGGTGCGGCACAATACTTTTGCAGCTCGGTTGCTCCCTCTGGTGTGGCAAACAGCAAAGCAACACTTGTTACTTTCCAATGGAACGATAAGTACCAGCAATACTGGGAATCGAGAAACGTGACCAGCCAGTTGAAGGTGCAATTTACCGACACCACCGCCGTACAAATGGGGCTAAACAACCTTTATGTACTGACCGGAAGCGGAACTGCATCTGCCTCCGAATTAACGATTACAGGCCTTAAACCCTACATGAATGTGACAACAATCGGAGAATCGACCTATGGTAAATATACGGCGTCCATTACGTTTAAACCCGAAGATTTACTGAAAGATGAGCGGGGAAACGGTTACTACGACAGTCCGGCAGATTACGAGGATTTCGACAACTGGGGCCTCCAGCCAATCGTTATACGTTATGCCAATTCACAGGGTGTAACCGATTTTAAGGATGGTTTTGCGCCTGACATTCCGGTTTATGACGACCTTTTAGCCGGAATTCCACTGGGCAACAAGCAGGAACCGCTTTTAAAAGCCGCCATCGAAGAAATTACCGGCACTAAGATTATGGCATTAAAAAAAGCCAGGGTTGAAATTCCTTTTACAATTTTCGACCGCGGTTTTTCCAGATTCGACAAAAACAAACGGGAATTGCTGATCGACCTGAACGCTGTTAATTTTGTTGAAAAAATAAATTCTGATTTGCATTAAACCAACAGCAAACAGAATGGTCAAACAAATTTGCCGGTTGAGCAGCAACCGGTAAATTTCCCGGGCCGCACCTTAAATGTAGATGCGGCTGTTCTTTTTTTTAATTATAGCGAATGTATTTTAAATTAACTATGAGAAATAAATTTATTGTTACGTCCATTATCCTTATTCTGCTTTCGATGGCGGCATTTCTGGTTTTTACCGGGTCAAGCAGCGAAAAAGCATATATAACCACCACCGTCCGGCGCGGCCCTTTTGAAATTCGGGTTTATTCAACCGGACAACTCGAAGCTCAAAGTTCTGAGAACATTGTGGTACCAGAGATTTTACGCGATCGCAACATTCGTATTTATGAAATAAAAATCACCGATCTGATCGAAGAAGGTACAGTTGTGGACTCGGGCGATTACGTGGCTTCACTCGATCATAAAACAGTGGAGGAAGTGCTCGTAGTTGCACAGGAAGATCTCGAACAGGCACTGAACAGTTTTGAAGATGCCAAAATGGATTCTAACCTTACGCTGAGCAACTTCCGCGATCAGATCATCAACGCCCGGGAAGAGGTGGAAGAGATGCAGATTATTCTTGATGAATCGGTTTATGAATCACCGGCAGTTATCCGAAAAGCTGAAATGGATGTGGACAAAGCCAAACGCAAACTCGAACAGGAAATAAAAGGCTATGAGCTGAGAGAAAGGCAGGCCATTTCGAGGGTTGAACGCAGTGCCATCGAGTTACGCCGGCGACAGGAAAGGGTCAACCTGCTGCACGAAGTACTTCAGTCACTGCGCATTCATGCACCTAAGCATGGTATGCTGGTTTACGGCCGCGACCGAACCCGCGAAAAAATACAGGTCGGTTCCAGCGTCAGTGCCTGGCGACCGGTTATCGCTACCCTCCCCGACCTTTCTTCCATGCAGTCGCTTACCTGGGTGAACGAAATCGATATTTCAAAAGTGAAAGTCGGGCAGAAAGTAACTCTGGGCATCGATGCCTTGCCCGATCGTGAATTGGAAGGAGAAGTGGTTTCGGTGGCAAACATCGGCCAGCCCATGCCCCGGAGCGATGCAAAAGTGTTTGAGGTGAAAATTCAGGTATTTGGAGAAGTGGATGATTTAAAACCGGCAATGACAACCAGCAATATTATTCATACCGGAACCTGGAGTGATACCCTGTTTATACCCGCAGAAACCGTCTTCAGAAACGATTCTCTCGATTATGTTTTCCTTGAAAAAAACGGAACGCTTGTAAAACAAATTGTTGACTTGGGCGATGAAAATGAAAACTACATTCTGGTGCGAAAAGGCCTGGGAGAAAACGACCGTATTTTGCTAAATACTCCCGATAACGAAGAAGAACTGACTTTTGAAGGCATGGATATTTACAAAAAAATTAAAGAACAAAAGCAGAGGGAAGAGGAAGAAAAGGAAGCAAATGAACGCGCTGACAACACACCGTTGAGAATGCGAAACAATTCGAAAAACGCTTCGGATAACCCGATAAAAAAAGTTGGATGAAAGGAATTTTTGAACGAAATAAATACAATGTAGCCAGCGGAGTGGAGGCTATTTTTGCCAACCGGGTAAAATCGTTCCTCACCGCTTTGGGAATTATTTTTGGGGTGGCAGCAGTTATCAGTATGCTCGCCATAGGAAACGGAGCAGAACAGGAAATTCTGGAACAGATAAAACTGGTTGGGGTAAACAACATCATCATTTCACCTACTGAAAATGTGGTGGACACCGAAGAACAACAAGGTTCGGACGACGAAGCCCAAATCAGTTCGAAAAAATTTTCTCCTGGACTTACCCTGCTCGATGCAGATGCCATCAGGGAGGTCATTCCTGGAGTAAACAGGGTTTGTCCGGTAATTACCTTTAACTACTCTGCCATTCTCGACGGTAAAAGTAAACCGGTTGTGCTGGAGGGCATTAACAATAACTATTTCGAGCTGTTCAACATTTCGCTGCAAAGCGGGAACCATTTTTCCGAAACCCATATCGAAAACGGATATCCGGTGTGCATCATCGGAGACAATATTAACAGCGTATTTTTTAACCGCGAAGATGCTGTGGGAAAATACATTAAATGCGGACAAATCTGGCTCCAGGTAGTCGGTGTGGTGGAACGCAGGGATTTTACTGCTTCGGCTTCCGACGAATTGGGTATAAGTAGTACCGACAATAAAATTTTTATCCCGGCCAAGACCATGATGATGCGGTTTAAAAACCGCGCACTGCTGCGGGCCGACGAAGTCGAGGCGGCAGCTGCAGGCAGAAATTTCTCCAAAGAAAATCTGAATCAACTCGATAAAATTATCGTTCAGGTGGAAGAAACCGAATATTTAAGCACAACAGCAGAAGTAATAAACCGCATGCTCTACCGCAGGCACAACAACCTGTACGATTTCGATGTTACCATTCCCGAGCTTCTGCTGAAACAACAGCAGCGCACCAAAAACATCTTCAACATTGTACTGGGTGTTATTGCCGGAATTTCGCTGATTGTGGGTGGTATTGGCATCATGAACATCATGCTTGCTTCGGTTATGGAGCGTATTCGGGAAATCGGCCTGCGGCAGGCCATTGGCGCCTCGCGTAAAGATATCATCGCCCAGTTTTTATCGGAATCCACGCTGATAAGTGTTACCGGAGGTATTCTGGGAATCATTCTGGGGATTGGCCTGTCGCGGATTATTATGGTTGTGTTCGACATAACCACCGTAATTTCAGCATTTTCCATCGTCATCTCCTTCGGAGTTTCAGTAATCATAGGAGTTACTTTCGGATTCATTCCCGCCAAACGCGCTTCCGACCAGGATCCTGTAGAATCGCTTCGCTATTAAAACAACTATTAATCATATGAATTTCAAATACATATTCTTATCCATTTTTTCAGTTTCTCTTTTCAGCTTAAACCCCAAAGCGCAGGAAAAGCAGTTTCTTACACTCGACGATGTTATAGAAATCGCATCGAAACAGTCGCTCGACGCTTTCAGAAACCAGAACATGTACCTGGCCAGTTACTGGGAATTCAGGTATTTCAAAGCAGAACGGCTTCCTACACTGAGTTTCGACGCAACTCCGTTCGATTACAACCGTTCGATGCAAAAAGTGTATAACTACGATGAAAACCGCGACGAATACAAATCGCGCGAGGACTTAAGCTCTGAAGTTGCATTGCTTCTGAATCAGAACGTCGGGCTAACCGGCGGCCGGATTTTTGCCCGATCGGAACTGAATTTAACCGAAAAACTGGGCGACGACCGGATTTCTTCCTATTCATCCACTCCGTTCAGCGTAGGTTATACCCAGAATATAAACGGATACAACAATTTAAAATGGACAGCGAGAATTGAACCACTCAAATTTGATCGCGCAAAAAAAGATTTTATCCAAAGTAAAGAACGGCTGGCTATTAAAGCAACCCGCCTGTTTTTCGACCTGGTTGACGCCCAGATAGAGGTTAACATTGCCACCACCAACCTGGCCAATGCCGACACACTCTACAAAATCGGCACTGGCAGGTTTCAGGTAGGAACCGTAACCCAGGATGAGCTGCTGAATCTCGAACTTGGCTTTATGAATGCTCAGCTGGCACTCACCCGTGCAAATATCGGACTGGAACGCGCTCAGGCACAACTGAATTCGTTTCTTGGTTACAATAAAAATATTAAAATCGAATGCGTTGTTCCTGTTGAACTTCCCGAAATACAAATCAATACCGATGACGCTGTAATGGCGGCATTCGAAAACAATCCTGAAATCATTCAACAACAGCAACGGTTGATCGAGGAAGACCGGAAAGTGAAACAGGCGAAATCACAAACCGGTATCAGCGGCGACGTATATGCGTTGTACGGGCTGAATCAGAATGCAGAAGAACTGGGTATGGTTTACCGCGATCCGCTCGACAGGCAGCGGTTGCAGTTAGGTGTAAATATTCCGGTACTCGACTGGGGACGCAGAAAGGGAAGATTGGCCATGGCCGAGTCGAACCGCGAAGTAGTGCGTATCAGCATCAACCAGGAAAAAATAGATTTCGAACAAAATGTGGTGATGAATGTGATGGAGTTTAATTTACAGGCCGACCAGGTACTTAGCCGTGCCAAAGCCGATACCATTGCACAAATGGGTTACGACGTAACCCAGCAGCGATTTCTTATTGGCAGGGTGGACGTTACCAAACTCAACCTGGCACGAAACGACCAGGAAACAGCCCGCAGGGCATACATCAATGCGTTGCGAACCTATTGGAATTACTATTACACCATCAGGCAGTTAACACTTTTCGATTTTGAAAAAAGAATTACATTATCGGAAGATTTCGACCGGCTGGTAAATCAATTTTAACAAATGAAACGATTAAAAAATAAAAAGCTTTTATGGATAACGGGGGCAGCAGTGGTTGTTTTGACCATTCTACTCCTGGGGCAAAAAACACTTACCGGGCCGGCAGTATATACCGTTAAAAAAACACGCTTCGAATCCAGTATTTCGGTTAAAGGTGAAATACAGGGGAAAAATGCCGTCCTCATCTCATTTCCCGACGAATTAAAACACCGCGACCTGCGTATCCGGGAGTTTGAAATTAAAGACCTTACAGAGGAAGGAACGCTGGTAAAAAAAGGCGAATGGGTTGCTACGCTCGACATCGACAATATTAACCAGCAGGTGCAACACAACAATGACGAAATGGAAAAAAGGCTTGCCGAATTCACCGATGCAAAAATCGATTCGGCCATTGAACTGACCAATTTCAGAGAGGAGCTGAAAGAACTTGGTTTCGAACTGCAGTACAGGGAGCTGGATATGGAACAGGCTCAATACGAATCACCCGCCTATCAGCGTAAAATAAAGGTCGCTTACAACAAAACAATCCGGCAAA
The DNA here is from genome assembly GCA_964639655.1 of uncultured Mariniphaga sp. Taxonomy (GTDB): domain Bacteria; phylum Bacteroidota; class Bacteroidia; order Bacteroidales; family Prolixibacteraceae; genus Mariniphaga. The sequence continues at coordinate 12,708 of CAZXHP010000029.1, read as the reverse complement.
TAGAAAAAAGACGCCGGGATTATGAACTGCGCAGAATGAACCTGGCGGTACGTATCAAACGCCGCGAAGACCGTTACAACTTTACCCTGCACCGCGATTCACTTTTACAGCAGGCGCTCAAAGCAGCCACTGTCACCTCGCCGGCTGACGGCATGGTAACGTATGCCCGCAAACGCTGGGGCAGAAAAATCAGGATAGGAGACAATGTAAGTCAGTGGGAGCCCACCATTGCCAATCTGCCCGACATGTCGAAACTTATTTCGGAAACCTACGTGGAAGAAATCCGGATTACCAAACTGAATATTGGCGACAGCGTGGAAGTTACTATTGATGCTATTCCCGGAAAAGTTTATACGGGAACAGTTTACAGAATTGCCAACATCGGTCAGGAGCTTTCCGGGTTCGACTCCAAAGTATTCAATGTTTTAATCGATATTACTAATTCCGACGCCAGTTTGCGTCCGGCAATGACCTCCAATAACCGGATAATTTTGCACGACAGGCAGGACGTACTGACCATTCCGCGCGAATGTCTGTATTCTGAAAACGGAGAAAACTTTGTGTACCTGAAAAAGTCGGGAACGGTTTTCAAACAACAGGTAAATGCCGGACTGGAAAACGACTCGGAAGTAATTATCCTTTCAGGTCTGGAGGAAAAAGACCGGATTCTGTTTTCGGCGCCCGAAGATGCAACTGAGATAACTTATCTTGAGGAAATTGCCTCGAATTAACTGCACTGAAGGTGTTCAGCAATTGACGTGTCGGGGTAAATCCGCCTATTCCCGGTCAACCGAACCCAGGCCTTCAATCTGTTGAGTGACCTGCGGGTTTCCCCGGTATCTGATCTTACCGGCACCTTTAATGGTGGCATCCAGGGTTTTATCAGCATGAACCACTCCCGTTCCTACACCTTCAATCCTGAATTTTACATCATCGGCTTTTAATTCTGCGGCGTTTACATGGCCTGCTCCGGCAAGGCGAACGTCGAGTGAACGGGCAACTCCGCTGATTTCGGAAAGCACACCACCCCGGTTATCGATTCGAATATGATCACCCTTTAATTTTAAACTCACTTTCGCACCGCCTTCCAGCAGCATATCCAAATCATCGAGGTCGAGAAACCCACGCGTTTCCAGTTTTATTCCGCCGAAAATTCGTAACTGTTCCAGGTCCTGAAATGTAACCAGCAACGTTACTTTGCTAAAATCGAAGGGTTTACGGTCAACGTGCAAATGCAAAAGTTCTCTTCGGTTGGTTACATTCAGGTAATCAAATGCCCTTTCATCGGCCGCCCTCACCTCCAGCGCATTTTTATTGCCCTGAATCAATTCCACACCAAAAGCTCCTTCCAGAAAAAGTTCGGAGAAGTCGCCAATCTCGTAGGTTTTGGTAAAATAATCGCGGTTTTGGCTGTTACCTGTTAATGAAAAAGAGAGGCTCAGCGCCACCAGTAAAAAAACCGGCAGGCTAAAGACGTTTGTTTTTTTATGTTTCATTTTTTCTGATTTTTAGCAGAAATTGTTTGAAAGCAAATTTAGGCAGTTCCTGGCAAATCCGGTTTCAATTTTCGATAAATGATACAGATTTAAGGGTAAACACCGGTTTATCTATTTGTATAACCGTCTGATGTAGGCCAACCCATATGCAATCAGCAGGTATAACATAACCCCGATAAATTTGTCCATCACCGCATACCCCGGCGGTGTAAACAATTGTTTTAGCGCATAAACGAGAGACAATGCCGACATCGCTGCCAGAACAGTTAGCGCCACCCGCGAAAACATGCGGAACAGCCAGACCGAAGCCCCCATCCAGGCTGCGGCAAAAATCAACAGTAAAATTCCTTCAGGCTGATTGCCCCTGGTTAAACGAACAACACCCAAAATAGCCGGCAGCAAACCGGCAAGGAAAAGTCCGCGGGCAATACTTCTTCTGACTTTTTTCCTGATTTTTTCATTTTCAATCTCCGGGAAAAGCTGCCGCCTTAATTTCTTTTCCCGGAATTCCGGGCCAAGTAAATCTTCTTCCGAACGAATGATGCCTCGTTCCATGGCTTCCTGGATGGCCTGTTCTGCCGCAGCCCTCTGGTATAAATTTCGTTTTTTAAGCACCTCAATCAATTGTTCGTTGCTTAGTTCTGCCATTGTTTCTGCAAAATCTGTCTTTTGTTCAGTTGAATTTGAATTTAACGGCATTTTCCAATATTTTTACAATTCCAAACAAATAAAACAGAAATTTGTCTTATTGATAGAATTGAAACCATTAAATAAACAGTAACATGAACAATTTTGAATACAAAAACACAGTAAAAATTATTTTCGGGAAGGGCACTATACCAAAAGTAGCCAACGAAATTCCACAAAATTCAAAAGTATTGATGGTTTATGGCGGAGGCAGCATTAAACGAAACGGAGTTTACGACCAGGTAAAAAATGCCTTGAAAAACTTTGAGGTGTTTGAATTTGGCGGAATTGAAGCCAATCCGCATTACGAAACCTGTATGAAAGCAATCGATGTGGTAAAAGAAAATAACATCGATTTTCTGCTGGCTGCAGGCGGAGGTTCGGTAATAGATGCTACCAAGTTTATTGCGGCCGGTGCGTTGTACGAAGGGAAAGATCCGTGGGATTTTTTCACCAAACGATTTATTGTTGAACCCAAAGCAGCTGTTCCGCTCGGCGCTGTACTTACCCTGCCTGCCACAGGCTCTGAAATGAACTGGACAACAGTTATTTCGCGAGTTTCCACCCGGGAAAAACTCGCTTTTGGCCATCCGCTTGTTGCACCCCAATTTTCGGTGCTCGACCCCGAATGCGTATTTTCGCTACCCGACCGGCAAGTAGCCAACGGTGTTGTGGATGCCTTTGTGCATGTGATAGAGCAATACCTCACCTACCCGGTAAATTCGCCGCTGCAGGACCGTTTTGCCGAAGGAATTTTGCTTACATTAATCGAAGAAGGACCGAAAGTTTTGGCCAACCGCACCGATTACGATGCTGCCGCCAATTTTATGTGGAGTGCCACCATGGCACTAAACGGACTGATTTCGCTCGGCGTGCCAACCGACTGGGCAACCCACATGATTGGGCACGAACTGACCGCTTATCACGGAATTGACCATGCGCGTACGCTGGCCATTGTTTTGCCCGGAATGATGCACATTAAACGCAACAACAAAAAAGAAAAAATTCTGCAATACGGCGAACGCATCTGGGGAATTACCGAAGGAACAGATGATGAACGCATCGATAAAGCCATTGCCAAAACCGTAGAATTTTTCGGGTCGCTGGGCGTTCCCTGCACGCTGCCCGAGTACGATGTACCGGCCGAAACCATCGGAAAAATCAAGGAGCGGTTTAAACAACGCAACAGCAAACTGGGTGAAAAACAAGATATTGATTACCAGGAAGTAGAAGCAATTCTGGAAAATAGATTGCAGGTAACAAAACACAATTAATATTTTTGTTTTATATTTGTAAAATACAAATATAAAACATTTGAAGCAATGACGACATTCACCAGTACTTTACCTGATGAGCTTTTACAAAAGCTTAATGAAATGGCTTCAAAATTAGCCATGCCCAAAAATAAAATCATTGAAAAAGCGCTTAGAATTTATCTCGACCAATTAACGCGTGCCGGATACATCAGTTCATACAAGCAGGCTGGTCAGGATGCTGAAATTATGCAAATTGCCGAAGAAGGCATGGAGGACTACCTAAAACAACTGGACGAATGAGACAATGTGAAATCTGGTACGCCGATCTTAAACCAGTAAAGGGAAGCGAACAAGACGGATACCGGCCGGTTGTGATAATCAGCGGAAATGTCGTAAATACATTTTTGAGTATCGTTATTGCTTGCCCCTTAACAACAAAAATAAAAAATTACAAGGGAAACATTGTGCTGAAACCAAATCCGGAAAACGGATTATCCAAAAAATCTGAAGTTTTAATTTTCCATATTCGGTCTGTTTCAAAAGAAAGATTAGTCAGAAAAATTGGCGCAATCACCAAAGAACAGTTGGAAAAACTGAGACAGGGATTGAACGATATTTTAAAGTACTGAATTAATATAGTCTGAAATAAGTTCGTCGTATTTTCCCCGAAGCAGTTGAACCAACCGATTTTGGGGATCGAACCCGCATTCTCCGATTTGTGCAACCGGCAAAATTTTAGGCGAAGTTCCGGTAATAAATGCTGCCTGAAAATGAGGTAAATCGTTTAACAAAATATCTTGTTCGTTGATCGGAATTCCGGCATTTTCGGCCAGTTCAATGGTTTTTTGGCGGGTTATACCCAACAAAACTTCGTTTGCGGGCGGGGTAACCAGCGAACCGTTTTTTACAAAAAATACATTACTCCGGCTGCCTTCGGTAACGCGGTTGATATGATCGACCAGCAAAACTTCGTATAAACCTTCTTTCTCCATCAGCTCATCGGCCTGCAGCCTCACCGGGGTTTGAAATACTTTGGCGTTGGGATTTTCCCTTTCGGCTTTCAAAACACCACACCGCACACCGGTTTCGTACCAGCCGGGCTCAGGGTATTTGTGCGGAATAAAAAAAGCTTTCAGGTTTTCTTTACACGAAAGAAGAATGTTCCCGGCAGAAACCTTGTTCTCACTTACCAGGGTGAATATAAACTTCGTTATCTGTTCCGGACTAAACCGAATCGTTTTCCGGGCAATATTTGCTGATTTATAAAATCGCGCCAGATGATCTTCAATAAATAACGGCACTCCCTTTTCAACACGAAACACTTCATAAATACCTCCGGCATTTTCAAAAGCTCTGAACTCCGAATTGGGTCTCAGTTCTCCGTTAAAAATAAAATACCGGTGCAGCGGATGATAAATCATTATCTGATATTTTGAGGCAAATGTAGAGATAATTTTTTCGAATAAAATACAAACTGAAAATTGCGAAAAATTGTATTTTAGCTGAAAAGCACCAAATGGTTTCTGAAAACGATCTGAAACAAATTCGCACACCGATTACATTTAATCCCTACAAACATCATCTTCACTTTTTAAAGGGAAAAATTAAATTATGGCAATGCCTGCCCTGGGCCGAGGTTGAAAATGAATTGTTGCTCATCGGCACCAACCTTATCGACCTCTATTGCGGAAAACTTTCGGTTGATGAAATAGACCAACAGTTCATGCTTTTTGCTGAAACAGAAGGTTTAACTTCTGCCGAAAAATTAAAAAAATGGCTTTCGCCAAAGGAATTCCGAAAAATTAAACTTTCCGATAATTCGGAATGGGTGGTAAAACAAGGGTTGCACCCAACCCGGTTTTTGCACCTGCATCCGGCAAAATATTCGCCATTTACCGTAAGAGTGCGGGGTACCACCTTAAAAACGGTTGTGGCACTGAGTGTTTTAACCGGTAAAAAAAGCAGGAATCAGTTAAAACTTCAACAGGTTAACCAGGTACGCAGCGAAAAACTTGGCCTTTCGCCGATAAAAACATTGGAAAAGGGGAAAGGAATTGCCCGTATATGGTCGCTTTTTAACTGGCCATAACCGAGTATCCGGCATGTAAAACCTGTACAACCCTGTTTTTAAAACTTCGCCCAATAGGCAGTTCCTTCCCTAAAATTTCGATGCTTGTGGATGTAAATGCTTCAATTTTTCGCAGCGAAACAATGTACGATTTATGAATGCGCATAAAGTCGTTGTCGGGAAGTTTTTCTTCCATACTGGTCATACTGGTTTTTGTGACTATTCGTTTTTCCGGAGTATGAATTTTCACATATTCACTCAACCCTTCGATGTATAAAATGTCTTTCAGATGTAGTTTCAGTACTTTTTTGTTCTCTTTCACGTAAATGAATGTGTCATCGGCAGTATTCACAGGAGAATGGTTTTCAACCGGACCCGGATTACCGGAAGACACCTGAAAGTATTTGTTCACGGCCTTTAAAAACCGCTCAAAAGTGATGGGTTTCAGCAAATAATCTACTACATCGAGTTCAAACCCCTCGAGGGCATACTCACGGTAAGCCGTTGTGATGATGACCTGCGGAGGGTGTTTCAGCGTTTTCAGAAATTCAATTCCTGTAATTTGCGGCATCTGAATGTCCATAAACATGAGATCGACCCTGTGGCTGCGCAGGACTTCGAGGGCTTTCATGGCATCTCCGCACTCGGCAACAATTTCAAAGTTGTCCAGTTTTTGAATGTGGTTACGGATCAATTCGCGTGCAAGAGGCTCATCGTCAACAATAAGGCAATTTGTCTTCATAGCAATACGTGATTTGTTTTCGTTGTTTTCTGTTTCTAAAAAAAATTGGTATCTGTTTTTAATGTTTGTTACAAACCTCAATAGAAAATCTCCAACTGAAGCTTCCTGAAATTTTCGTCGTTTTCTTCTGCCAGCGTAAATTTTCCGGGGAAGTAATGCTGTACTCTCATCCTCAGCATTTCTGAATCGTGGTTCACTGCCGGTTTCAATTTTTTATTACTACGTAATTCCACAGCTAAATGCAATTTTCTGTTTTCTCCTGCAATAATGACGATGCATTCGACCGAATCGTTACACCCGTTTCCGGATTTAACAGCAAACCCCAAAATTGGCAGGAACAAAAACGGTGGAACTACGAATGGTTTCAGATTTCCCCGAAGCCTGATTTCACCTCGCAATTGGTTGTGCGTTACAAGTTTATTAATGTCGAGAAACTTTTCCATCAAATTTATTTCGGCTAAAAGCGGACGCCAGTCTGCATGACTTTCTTTCAGAAACAGGTTAAAAAAGTTGGAAATATGAATGATAAGTTCCGGCGTTTTTTGTGGATTCTGTGATATTGTGGACTGCAATGCATCCATCAATTGCAGAATTAGCCGGGGTTGTTGCTGATAATGATATATTTCGAGTTCAGCCTTTTCGTTCTGTTCTAATTCCTGTTCTTTTCTGATTTGGGAATAGTACCATTCCTGCCCTGCTTTAATGGCAAAAAATACCAGTAAAATATAGTGATTTCCAATTCCGCTTATAATTATATTTTTCAAATTCAGGTAGTTCGTTTCATCCGGAGAAAAAGAACCGTAAAAACTGAAAACCAGCTCATTGGAGATTATTAATTCGATTACTGAAAAAACCGGCAGCAGGACTAAAACCCCCATAATCAGCAATCCGTACCTGTTTTTATAAAATGTGTGGGGAACCAGCCAGTAAGCAATTAAATAGGTATGACCAATAAAAACAGGCAAAGTGATCACATAATACCTCAACCAGACGGAGAACGCTTCTATTCCCTGCCCGAGGCTCTGCAAAACGGTAAAAGAAACCACCCATGCCAGCCAAAAGCCGGTGTGCAATATCATCCGCTGTTTACCGATATGTTTTTGTACCCATCTCATTCACGCTGTTTTTCAGTTGAAGCCGGGTAATAAATTCCCTTTCATTATCGTCGATTTGAAATTCATATCCGTTTACCGGATAAAGAATTGCCAGCCTGTTTTTCAGATTTTGAAGTCCGGTACCGCCATTACCTTCACCGTAATTTTTTGGCATATTATCCGGTTTACTGTTGGCAACCTTTACCATTAAAATGTCGGGGTGAGACACAATGGAAACCGACAACCATGGTGTGCCGGAATCGGGGCTGCTGCCGTGTTTTATGCAATTCTCAACCAAAAAAAATAAAATCATCGGCGGTATTTTCCACGCCGACAGATTTCCCTTTTTAACAACTTCAGTTTTTAACCTTTTCCCATAACGCAGTTTTTCCAGCGAAAGATAATTTTCAACCAGGGCGACTTCTTCGGTTAATTGTACAAAATTGTGCCTGCTCTGTTCCACAATGTACCGCAAAATCCGCTGAATTCGTTCTGCAATCTCGGCTGTTTTTTCGGGCTGAAGCAGCGACAGCGCATATAAATTATTGATGGTATTGAACAAAAAATGAGGATTTAACTGGCTTTGAAGCAACCGTTGCCGGGCTTCGCGGTTCTGAACTTCCAGTTTTTTTCGTAGCTTTTCGGTATAAATAAAGTCTTTGCTGAATTTTGCCACACAAAACAAAGCAACGATAAAGGTCATGTCTTTGGTATTAACGAGCATAAACCGCAGGCTTTTCATACTTCCCGGCCGGAAATTTTCCGGGGCAAATGAAGCATAAAAAATTTCGTCGGAAAACGCAAACTTCAATGCCGAAAGGGCAGTTCCAATCAGCAAAAACAGTAAAACAAACCAGGCAATTTTTCTTTTTAACAGAAATTCAGGAATGAGAAGAAACAATACAATGTAAGCATATCCGAAAAAGAAAACAGAGTTAAGCGAAGTAATGCCCAGGGCTTCTGAAAAACTTTTATTTTTCCCCTGAAGAAATATAATAAACGCAAACAGCAAAACAATTGCCACGAATAACACTAAGTGGCGTATTATCCTGTACTTTGTCCTGATATCGAAAACAATCGTGTTCATTTTGCCTCCAGTTCCAAAGAAACATTCCAGGTTTCGCCATCATCTTTAATGCCCAGCCGGTACCTGTTTTTGTAAAGAATTTCGAGCCGTTTTTTTGCATTGCACACACCAACCCCGCCGGTAGCTGTTTCCTTCGGTTGCTTTTGCGCCGGCAAACTGTTTTCAGTCCGAAAAAGAAGGTTTTCATTGGAAACAAAAAGGCTGATACCGATTTCGAATTTCCCGTTTTTTTCCCCGCCACCGTGCTTAAAACAGTTTTCAACGAAAGTGAAAAGCAACATGGGGGCAATTTCCCATTTTTCCACCGGCCCTTTTATTTTAAACCTCAAATTTAACTCTGCACCATACCGCAAACGTTCGAGTTCCACATAATTTTCGATGAGTTTAACCTCTTTCTCCAGCGGAATTTCAGATTCATTGCATTCATAAAGAACAGTCTGGAGCAATGCTGCCATTTGGGCAATACCTTCCGAAGTTTTTGCCGATTCGGTTACCGATAATGAGTAAAGATTATTCATCGTATTAAACAAAAAATGAGGCTGCAACTGAGCTTTCAGCAAATGCAGTTCCTTTTTCAGGTTTTGTTTTTCCATTTCATGTTTTTCGGTTTGTTGCCCGAACCATTTTTTTACAATTTTTATGGCAAAAGCAATGGCCACCATAAAATTGGTTTCCAAAAACAAATAAAGAAAGGTTACGCCCAAAATCGACCCGGATGTAACAGACAGCCCGTTAATCAGCCTCAAAAAAACCCGTTCGCCCAGCGTTGCAAACAACAAAACCGTTACCACAAGCAAAACCGTTACTACAAGTTTCCGGGTGCGAAGGTAAAACGGCAAAATACCATAAACAGTGGTGTAGGTAGCTGCCATTACAAAGGGCAACATACAGAGCGATTCCAAAAAATACCACTGAAAGTTTTGGCCATACTTCCCGTAAACCGACCCAAAAAACAGCACATAAAATGCCCAGAAAAGAAGATGGGTGAGAAAACGCCTGTACCTCGTAAAAATCTTCCTCAGGATTTTCATCGTTTAATTGTTTCCGGCTGGAAAGATACATGAATCAAACGACATTTAAAAACGGCAAACAACTGAAATACAGACGAAAACCACAAAAAACAAAGCGATTGACAGACGAACTCCGGCTGTTGACTGCCGAATTGTTACCGTTTGTTGAAAACAAAGCCCCTGCCCAACGGCAGAGGCTGATTTTTCATCTCTATGAAAAAAATTGCGCTGTTTAATTTCTTTCTAAGGTGCTTTTCCTTCTTAAATAAGGTTCAGAACTGAGCGTGGTACTGCTCGTCAACCAAATTAGGAAAGTAGCACGCAATAAGCCCAAGCAGCTCATCTTCAGATTTCTGACCCTGACTGATAACGCGCTGGGCGTAAAAACTCGTTTTGTTAATTTTGGAATCAGAGGTTTCTGCGGGCAGTTCCCTCAGCTTCTTATCCATTTTCTTTACACCGAAAACACCTTTGTCGCAGGCATACATCACTTCAAACTGATCGGATCGAACAACGTAGGTAGTACATCTCTTTTCTTTAATTACACCAATGCGAACCGGGTTTGCGGTTTTTTCATACATCAGCTCATAAGTAGGAACCGCCTGGTTATCCAACACCATTGGAGTTTCCGACACTACAATAGAATACTTCCCTAAATTGGTCAATGAGTTTCCGGTAATGGACTGTCCTTCTTTAATTTTTGCAGACACACCCATAACCATTGCCAACAGAAAAACTGCTAAAAAATACATTTTTGTTTTCATGCTACTAATTGTTTAATGTTTCATCGATTCAAATGTAAGTAACCTTTTGAATAGCAACAATATATTTCAATAACCGGGTATCTTTCGCCGGTAACCGGCGCTTTTTAACCAGTAAAAGGAGTTTTTGGCAGTTGGTAGCGATTTCGTAGTTGTTTGTCTTTTTTTCAGAAAAAATTTAGACATCTTCCCAAAACCATTAGGCCGGAAACAACATTTTTTCTCCCGATTTCTTATTTTTGAACCATCGTTTAAAGCACCTTTTTAACAACCTGTGATATGAAAATTTTACGCTTTCCTGCCGTTTTAACCTTTCTTTTTATTCTGGTAAATTGCACGCAAAATGAAGATCAAACTTACCTCCAATATGTTGACATGATGATTGGGACAGGCCCGGCAACAACAACTTCGGCAACAAAAGACAGGGGAACGCGTGAACATTACGCCCAGACAATTCCGGCAATAACTGCTCCGTTTGGCATGACCCAGTGGACTCCCCAAACCCACCAGTCGGAAACAAAATGTATCGCTCCGTTCTATTGGGGAACGCCCACTCTGCAAGGCTTCCGTGCTACGCACTGGACAAGTGGTTCGTGTGTGCAGGATTACGGCAGTTTTACTGTTTTTCCGACAGTTACCGGCGAGGAATTCAGGTTTCTGCCTTCACAACGAAAAACATTGTACATTTTCGATTCAGATAAATCATCGCCTGCCTACTATGCGGCGATGTTACCCGAAAACAATATCCTAACTGAAATCACAGCAACCAAACGCGCCGGCTTTTTCCGGTTTTCGTGGCTCGAACCTGAAAATGCAACAGTAATTATTGACGTGAACAGCGATGAAGGTGAAGGATATATAAAAATTGATGCGGAAAAAGGTGAAGTTTACGGATACAACCCGGTTCACCGTATTTACAACGGCAGCGGCAAACCAGCCGGATTTAGCGGATATTTCGTCGCTAAATTCGACAAACCTTTTGTAAAATCCGGTACTTTCGGGAATAACGAACTATTTCACAACATACACGAACAGCAAAACAAAAATGATGTTGGAGCTTATGTAACCTTCAATTTGGCAGAAAATGAAGCCCTGAAAATGAAAATGGGCACTTCGTTTACAAGCATCGAAAATGCCCGCCAAAATATGGAAACCGAAATTCCGCAATGGGATTTTGAAAAAACAAAATCGGAACTGGAAAAAACATGGAATAACCTGCTGGGAAAAATTGATGTGGAAGGCGGTTCAGACGACGAATTCACCAAATTTTACACTGCAATGTACCACAGCTTGATACACCCGCGGCTTTTCAGCGATGTAAACGGTGAATATCCAAAATTTGCCGGAGGAGAGACCATTTTAAAAGCAGAAGGATTCGACTATTACTGCGATTTTTCCAACTGGGATATTTTCCGGGCACAAATGCCGTTGCTAAGTCTGGTGGCACCCGGGCAATATGAAGATATGGTGAAATCACTGATTGCGAAAGCTGAACAAGGTGGCTGGCTGCCCATTTTTCCCATGTGGAACAGCTATACTTCGGCCATGATTGGCGACCACAGCACTTCCATTATTGCCGATGCGCTGGCCAAAGGTTTTGAGTTCGACACGGAAAAAGCCTACCAATACATGCGAAAAAATGCCTTTGAAACACCGGATAATTTGGACGAATACATTGACGGGAAAGGCCGCCGGGCGCTGGATTCGTATTTGCAATTTGGCTACATTCCAATAGAAGATGAAGTGCCGCATGCATTCCACCGCCGCGAACAGGTTTCAAGGACTTTGGAATACGCTTACAACGACTGGGCGGTGGCACAGGTGGCCCAAAAGCTCGGAAAATCGGAAGATTACAACGAACTGATGGCCCGTTCACTCAACTATGCCAATGTATTCGATTCCGAAAAAGGCTGGGTTTGCGGACGTTACGGCGATGGAACTTTTACCGGTGAATTTGATGCCGGCGGCGACATGTTTTACATTACCGAAGGAACGCCCAAACATTACACCTGGTTTGTACCGCACGATATGGAAGGCCTGATGGATTTAATGGGTGGAAAAGAATCTTTTGCCCAGAAGCTAAATGCGCTCATCGACAACAAAGAATACTGGCATGGAAATGAACCCAGCCATCATATTCCCTATCTGTTCAATTTTGCAGGCAACTGGGAAAAAACGCAGGAAACCGTAAAACACGTTTTACAAACTGAATACGGAACCGGACCGGGTGGAATTTCGGGCAACGACGATGCCGGGCAAATGTCGGCCTGGTATGTGTTTGGGGCAGCAGGTTTTTACCCGGTTTGCCCCGGCAGTAACGAGTACCAGCTTTCTTCACCCACTTTTGAAAAATTAACTTTTAACCTGGACAAAAAATATTATCCCGGTAAAAGTTTTGTTCTGGAAGCCGCACCGGGAAATCAATACGGCACATTTTCATCTGTTAAACTGAACGGAAAGAAAATTGAGCCGGTAATAAATCATGATGATTTTAAGAAAGGCGGGAA